>NZ_JBFAKG010000073.1:0-54787 GCF_040655595.1 Saccharopolyspora sp. NPDC050389 | reverse complement strand
GCTCTCGGGAGGGGGTCTGTGTTATTTTTGGGCGTCATGCTCAGCCCAAAAGACTCACGGCCCCGATTGGTTACCGCAGCAGACCCGCCTGCGGGACCGCCGCGACCAGCCTGCGGGTGTAGTGGGCCTTCGGGTTGTGCAGGACTTGGTGGGTCGGGCCTTGTTCGGCTACTCGGCCCTGGTGGAGGACCGTGATCCGGTGCGCCAGGTTGTCCGCCACCGCCAGATCGTGGGTGATGAACAGGCAGGCGAAGCCCAGCTCGGCCTGCAGGGATTTCAGCAGTTCCAGGAGCGCTGCTTGGACCGAGACGTCCAGGGCGCTGGTCGGTTCGTCGGCGATCAGCAGCTCCGGGCCCAGGGCGAGTGCTCGCGCGAGACCCACTCGTTGGCGTTGGCCGCCGGAGAGTTCGTGCGGGTGGCGTGCCGCCGTCGCGGCCGGTAGGCGGACCGCGTCGAGGAGTTCGTCGACTCTCCGGCCGGCCGCCGGGCCGGTCGCCATCCGGTGCACCAGCATCGGCTCGCCGATGCAGTCCCGGACCGTCCACCGTGGATTGAGCGAGCCCGCCGGATCCTGGAACACGAAGCCGATCCGGCGGCGCAACCTGCGGCGTTGGCGAGCCGTCAGGGCGGCCGGGTCGGTTCCGAGCACCGTCGCAGTGCCGGAGCTCGGCCGCAGCAGGCCCGCCGCCACCCGGCCCAGCGTCGACTTACCCGAGCCCGATTCGCCGACCAGCCCCAGCACCTCGCCGCGACCGACGCGCAGGTCCACGCCGTCGACAGCCCGGAATCCGCGGTAGTCGACCACGACGTCAGCCAGCTCCAGCGCCGCCCGGTCCTCGACTGCAGCCAACTGGGACTTCCGTCCGAATCTCGGCACCGAAGCCAGCAGCTCGCGCGTGTAGGCGTGCGACGGGTGCGCGAACAGCGAGTGCGCCGGCCCGTCTTCCACCACCTGACCGTGGCGCATCACCACGACTCGATCCGCGATGTCGGCCACCACGCCCATGTTGTGCGTGATCAGCACGATCGACGTGCCCCGCCGGTCGCGGAGCTGCCGCAGCAGGTCCAGGATTTCGGCCTGGACCGTGACGTCCAGCGCCGTGGTCGGCTCGTCGGCGATCAGCACCTCCGGATCGCCTGCCAGCGCCATCGCGATCACCACGCGCTGCTGCTGGCCACCGGAGAGCTGGTGCGGGTACTGCTTCGCGCGCCGCGCTGGTTCGGGAATGCCCACCGCGTCGAGCAGCTCCACCGCTTCGGCGAACGCCTGCGCGCGGCTGAGCTCCCGGTGCGCGCGCAGCGCCTCGGTGAGCTGCCAGCCGACGGTGAACACCGGGTTGAGGGCCGTCGACGGTTCCTGGAAGACCATCGCGATGCCGTTGCCGCGGATCTCCTGCCACCGCAGGCGATCCGCGCCCACGAGCTCGCGCCCGCCCAACGCCGTCCACAGCAGCTATAACGAGCCGCCCTTGAGTGATTTGACCAGCTTCGACACCGCGTCCTTGGGTTAGATCAACACGCTATTGTGATCTCGGTGAAAGCGAACACTGCGATGAAGTTCCGCCTGTACCCCAATGCGGTACAGGCGGAACGCCTCACATCGTGGTCGCATACCTGCCGTGCGGTCTGGAACATCGCGCTGGCGCAACGTATCTGGGCCTACCGGTCCACGCAACGAGTTACGCTACGGTCGGTTGACCAATGTGCCGGGCTGACCGAAGCCCGCAAGGAGCACGCCTGGCTCAAGGACTTACCCGCGCAGTGCGCCCAACAAGTCCTCCGACAGCTGGATACTGCGTACGACAACTTCTGGAACCCGAACCACCCGGCTGGATTCCCGCAGTTCAAACGCAAGCACCACCGTCAGGGCGTGACATTTCCGGGGCAAGCCGTGCAGGTTCGCAGGGTGTCGCGGCGGATGGCTCAGGTGAGATTGCCGAAGATTGGATGGGTGCGGTTCCGGTTGTCCCGACCGATCGGCGGCACCATCCGCAACGCTGCCGTGACCCATGATGGACTGGGTTGGCATGTCGCGTTCGGGATACACCAATCCGAACCCGAGCAGGCACCAGTGAATACTGCACCACCAGCAGGTGTGGATATGGGGATCGCGTGCTCGGTGTTCGTTTCCACCGAAGACGCCGCGCGTCAGCGTCCCGACACGCTCACCCCCAGTGAGCGGCAGCGCCTCAATAGGCTAGAGCAACGCAAAGCCCGACAGATCAAGTTCGCCAAGAAGCACAACGGGGGTCGGTACTCCACCAGACTCTGCAGAACCATCGCGGCTATCGCCGCAGTGAAGGCTCGACAGGCACGGCGTCGAGCGGACTGGAACCACAAGCTCACCACGGACCTCGCCAAAAACCACGGTCTAGTCGCGGTCGAGAACTTGAATGTTTCCAGCATGGTCCGTTCTGCACGCGGCCCTGTCGAGCAACCCGGCGCGAACGTACGTCAGAAAGCCGGGATGAACAGATCCATCGCCGATCAAGGATGGTTCGAGATCCGCCGCCAACTCAGCTACAAGACCAAGCGGCGCGGTGGCGAGCTCGTCGCGGTTCCAGCACCGGGTTCGTCGCAGACGTGCTCGAAGTGCCACACCCGTGACCCTGAATCCCGGGAAGGTTGCGGCCGGCTGTTCGCCTGCGTTCATTGCGGGCACACCGAACACGCCGACCTCAACGCTGCCATCATCATCCTTGACCGAGCACTCAGCACCGCCGGACGGAAACCCACCCTCGCGTGGGAGGCGGGAGCCAGTACGAGCGGTAGTGCTGGTTCACAGAGCACGCGCAGTCCACACCGTGGGCGAGGCACCCGCACGGGTAGTCGGATGCGTGAACCATCCTTTCTGTCACCGCACCATGACAGGAAGGACCCCCACCCTTCAGGGCGAGGAGGACGTCAATCCAAGGCCAACAGCTGGCACACGGATGTCACGTTCGTGGACCGGATTCCGGCCATCAGCCTGCTGCGCGCGATCCGGCTCCCGTCCTACGGCGGCACCACCACCTGCACCGTTGCGGCGTACGAGAAGCTGCCCGATTCGCTGCGGGCACTGGTGGATTCGCTGTGGGCGGTGCACACCAACGCCTACGACTACGCGGCGAGCATCGACGAGACGCGCATCGGCGGGGTGGACGTGAAATTCCAGCAGTACCGCCAGGAATTCGTCTCCGACGTGTACGAGACCGAGCACCCGGTGGTCCGGGTGCATCCGGAGACCGGTGAACGCGCCTTGCTGCTGGGGCATTTCGTCAAGCGCCTCGTCGGACTCACCAGCGCCGAGTCGCAAACGCTGTTCCAGCTGCTGCAGAACCGGGTGATCCAGCTGGAGAACACGGTGCGCTGGAACTGGTCGGACGGCGACCTGGCGATCTGGGACAACCGGGCGACGCAGCACTACGCGATCGCCGACTACGACGACCAGCCGCGCCGGCTGCACCGGGTCACCCTCGCCGGCGACGTCCCGGTGAGCATCGACGGCGTCCGCAGCACCACCCGTTCCGGCGACGCCTCGCACTACTCCCAGCTGGCGCGGTGAGCGGCTGAGCGGCTGAACACCCAGAGCCGCATCACGACGAAGCGGGTGGTGCCGCCGATGATGCTCAGCGCCGCGACGGCGGCGGCCTCCGCGACGCTGGAGGGATCTTCGACGGCCAGCCCCAGCAAGCCCAGCGCGATGTTGTTCGACACGCAGTAGAAGGAGAACACCGCGAGGGTCTGCAGGTGCATCCGGACCGGGTGCTCGTCGCGGGCGGCGAACGCGAAGTGCCGGTGCGCCACGC
Organism: Saccharopolyspora sp. NPDC050389; assembly: GCF_040655595.1. Taxonomy (NCBI): domain Bacteria; kingdom Bacillati; phylum Actinomycetota; class Actinomycetes; order Pseudonocardiales; family Pseudonocardiaceae; genus Saccharopolyspora; species Saccharopolyspora sp. NPDC050389. The sequence goes on along the minus strand of NZ_JBFAKG010000073.1, from coordinate 50,999 downwards.
TGCTGGCCACGGTCGTGATCAGCAGCGAGCAGAAGTTCGAGGCACCGACCGGGAAGATCTCCCGCAGCAGCACGTAGAGCACCGCGTTCGCCGCGGTGGCGAGCACGCCGACGACGGTGAACAGCACGGCCTGGCCGACGACGTCGTCCCGCTTGCCCGTGCGAGCCCGGTCGACCGCGACAGGTGTGACCGCCTTCGGTTCGCGCGCAGCCACGCCCTTCATCGACCCCACTCCAACGCAACGGTTCAGATCTGCGGTCAAGCTAGTTCGGCCGTGCGGGAGGGCCCAATGAACAACCTGGGAAAACGCTGGGAACGGCCGTCGTCGGCCGCCGCCTTCCCGGCCCACCGGTGCATATGACCCATTGTGTTCGACCCGTCACGGATTGGGATTCGACCGATCTGGTGATCTTGGGCATGGTCCGGTCGCCGGCAGCGTCCCGGGACCGACGAGCGAGCGGCGCCGCCGACGGCTGGGGACGCCTCGTGCACCTGAACCCGTGCGCGGTGACGCGACAGTCCACAGTAGACACCCAGGCTCTTCGGCGGATGCTCGGCTGCAACAAGGCGCGCCGGCGGGTTCATCCACCTGCAACCCTGACGCAACCAACCTGGAATCGCTCCAGCCGAAGCTGAGGGCGATGCCGGAACCTCAGCTCACGAAATCCGCCCCGCCCCCTTGACGCCCGCCGGCCGGGCACGGACACTCCCAGAAAATTTTCCAAAGTATACTTCCGCATCAGGGAAATGGGAGGCCGACGTGGCTCAGCCAGCGTCGCCGGTCCGGCGCGGCCGCGTGTCGAGGGTGCTGTCCTCGCTGTTCGTCCAGGTGCTCATCGCCGCCGTCCTCGGCATCGCCGTCGGCCACCTCTGGCCCGAATTCGGCGGCGCCCTCAAACCGATCGGCGACGGGTTCATCCGGCTGATCAAGATGGTCATCGCGCCGCTGATCTTCTGCGTGGTCGTGGTCGGCATCGCCAAGGCAGGCGACATGCGCTCGGTCGGGCGGATCGGGCTCAAGGCGCTGATCTACTTCGAGGTGGTCACCACCGCCGCCCTCGCCCTCGGGCTCGTCGCCGGGAACCTCGTTCAGCCCGGCGCCGGGCTGAACATCGACCCGGCGTCGCTGGACGCCTCCGGCGTGACCGCCAAGACCCACGGCGAGCAGATGCCCGGCCCCGCCGAGTTCGTGCTGCACATGATCCCGGAAAGCGCGGTCGCGGCCTTCGCCGACAACGAGCTGCTGCAGGTGCTGCTGCTGGCGGTGCTGTTCGCGGCCGGGCTGCTGCACGTCGGCATCGGACGCGCGCCGCAGGTCTTCGGCTTCATCGAGCAGACCGGCGAGATCATCTTCAAGATCATCGGCTACGTGATGCGGCTGGCCCCGATCGCGGTGTTCGGTTCGATGGCCTACCTCATCGGCCAGTACGGGCTGTCCTCGCTGAGCACCTACGCCACCCTCATCGGCGCCTGCTACGGCGCGGCGCTGCTGTTCTGCGTCGTGCTCGGCGTGCTGCTCAAGGCGTTCACCGGGCTGAGCATCCTGCGGTTCCTGCGCTACACGCGGGAGGAGTTCGCCCTGGCCGTGGGCACCGCGTCCAGCGAGGTCGTGATGCCGCGGATCATGGAGAAGCTCGAACGCGCGGGCTGCCGGCGGGAGGCGGTCGGGCTGATCATCCCGACCGGGTACTCGTTCAACCTCGACGGCGCATCCATCTACTTGTCGCTGGCGACGCTGTTCATGGCCCAGGCCGTCGGCGTGGATCTCACCATCGGGCAGCAGATCACCGTGGTGCTGGTGCTGATCCTCACCTCCAAGGGCATGGCCGGGATCCCGGGCTCGGCGTTCATCGCCCTGTCGGCGACGGCCTCCGCGGTCGGCGTCATCCCAGTCGCCGCGGTCGCGCTGATGCTCGGCGCGGACCGGATCATGGACACCATGCGGGTGGTCACCAACCTGCTGGGCAACTGCGTGGCGACGTTCATCGTGTCCAAGTGGGACGGAGCGCTGGACCGCGATCGGGCCCGTGCCACCCTCGCCGACCCGGCGTCCGCTCCCCCGCTGCCCCGCGAGGAGGACGAGCCCGCCAAGGCCTGACCCGCCGGGGCCCGCGTCCCGGACGCGGGCCCCGGTCGTCACAGGGAGGCCGGAAGGATCACCGCCGACCACACCAGCAGCGGCGCCGCCACCACGACCAGGCCGCCGTAGGCGAGCATCTGCCGCTGGAAGCGCGATTTGTCGGGCACCTGCGCCTGCGCGAGCACGATGACGCCGTTGGTGGAGAACGGGCTGACATCGACCACTGTGGAGCAGAACCCGAGCGCGACGATGAATCCCACCGCACCGATGCCACCCATCTCCAGCAGCGGGATGGCCAGCGGCAACGCGATGCCCAGCGTGCCGATCGACGAGCCGAAGGCAGACAAGATCGCCACCGCGAAGCACAGCAGCAGCGCCGCCAGCAGCGGCGATCCCAGCGCAGCCGCGGCTTCGCCGAGCAGCGCCAGCGTGCCGTTCTCCTTCAGCACCGCCATGTAGGTGAGCATGCCGCAGACCAGCAACACCGCCGACCAGGCGACGTCGCGCATCGAATCCTGGTGCCGATGCGGGGAGATCAGCAGCAGCGCGGCGCCGACGACGAACGCGGTCACCCCGACGTCGACGCCGAACACGCCCGTTGCGATCAACAGCACTGCCATCCCGCCGAGGGTGAGCACGCGCCGCGGGGTCACCTCGACCTCGTGCCGCACCAGCGTTGCGCCCCCTCCCCCGGCGTCGATCTCGTCGAGCGCGCTGACCTGCTCGTCGCCCCGAAGCAAACTCCGCCCCAGCACGAGGAAAAGCACCACCGCGAACGCCACGTTCAACACGAACGGCACCGCGAACAGCACGAACGGACCAACGTCCAGGCCTGCCTTCGACACCATCCCCGACGTGAACGCGCCGTACACGGTGATCGGCGAGAACGCCGCGGACAACGCGCCGTGGCTGAGCATCATCCCCATCAGCAGCGGGTTGATGCGGTAGCGCGCGGCGATCGGCATCGCGATCGGCGCGAGCATGCCGACCGCGAGCACCGAGCCCAGCGCCATCAGCACGGCCGCCAGGGCGAACATCAGCCAGACGATCGCCCAGCGGCGACCGCGGACGAGCTTCAGCGATGCCGCCACGACGAGGTCGATCGTGCCGTTGACGCGGGCCACGCCGAACAGCAGCGTGATGCCCACGACCAGGACGAACACGTCGCCTGGGAAGAAGCCGAGCACGTCGTCGAGGCTGACCCCGGACAACGCGCCGATCAGGAAGGACGCCACGAACGCCAGGAGACCCATGTTCACCGGCGTGGTGGTGGCCGTGACGAATACCGCGACGAGTGCGATGAGCGATAACGCTTGGATCATCGATGACCAATTCCGGTCACGCCGGCCCGATCCCCGGGCCACGTCACCATTGACGTCGGGACCAGTTCTGCCGGGGCCTGTTCAGACCGGTTCGGCGCGGGCCAGCGCGGTTCTCACGGTGGCCACCGCTTCGGCGAGCGCGCCCTCGTCGACGCCGGTGGGCTCGCCTCGGGAGTGCAGGTGTGCCACCAGGTCCTCGGTGGCGATGTTGCCGTGCGCGCCGGGGGCGAACGGGCAGCCGCCGTAGCCGCCCGCCGCGCTGTCGAACCGGTTCACGCCCAGTTCCAACGCGGCATCCACTGTGTCCAGTGCTTGCCCATGCGCGTTGTGCAGGTGCAGGGATGGTTCGACCGCGGGTAGCGTTTCCCGGACGATGCGGAGGGAGCGCGCGACCTGCTCGGGAGTGGCCGTGCCGAGGGTGTCGGCGAGGCCGATGCGGGTGATGCCCATGTCGGCGAATCGCCGGACGACGCCCAGCAGCGCCTCCGGATCGATCGCTCCGTCGAACGGGCACACGAACGCCGTGGCGATGCCCGCGGCGAAGCTCACCGAAGGATTCGCCGCCACGGCAAGGGAAACGTCGTGCATCGCGGCGTCCACGTCGCGACCGGCGTTGGCCCGGCTGTGCCCCCGACTCGCCGAGGCGACCACGGTGATCTCCTCGACACCTGCGGCGACCGCCCGCGCCACGCCGCGCGCGTTGAGAGCCAGCGCGCTGTAGCGGACCGTTCCAGGATTCGGCAGCAGCGGGAACAGCTGCTCGGCGCCGGCCATCTGCGGCACCCGCTTCGGGTTGACGAACGAGCCCGCCTCGATGTCGCGCAACCCCGCCGCGACCAGCGCCCGCGCGATCGCGATCCGGTCGGCGACCGGGACCACGACCGGCTCGTCCTGCAGCCCGTCGCGCAGCACGACCTCGGTGATGGTGACCGCCATCGTCACACCACCTTCCGCGTGCGGAGGTCGTCGAGTTCCGGGGCCGGAATGCCGAGCAGCCCGCCCAGCACCTCGCCCGTGTGCTCGCCGAGCTCTGGCCCGGCCCACCGCACCGACCCGGGTGCGCCGGGCAACCGCGGCACCACACCGGGCAACCGGATCTGCTCCGGCTCCCCGTCGATCGCGATCGGCACCGGGCACAGCATGTCGCGCGCCTGGTAGTGCTCGTCCTCGGTGATCGCCCGCGCGTCGTAGACCGGACCGGCGGGAACGCCGGCGTCACTGAGCACCGCCACCGCATCGGCGGCCTTGCGCCGGGAGGTCCACTCGGTGATCGCCGCGTCGAGCTCCGCCTCCCGCGCGTAGCGGGCGTCGCCGTCGGCCAACGTCGGATCGGCGGCGAGGTCCGGTCGGCCGATCACCGCCATCAGCCGGCCGAACGCTCCGCTGGAGTTCCCGGAGATCATCACCGACTGGCCGTCCGCCGTCGGGTAGATCCCGCTGGGCGTGACTCCCGGCAGGTTGCCCGCGGTGCGCTCGCGCACCATGCCGTAGGCGTCGTAGTCGGGGATCAGCGACTCCAGCACCATGAACACCGACTCGTACAGGGCGACGTCGGCGACCCTCGGGCCCGGATGCGAATGTCCTTTCTCCTTGGCCAGCAACAACATCAACGCACCGAGCGCGCCGTAGAGCCCGGCGAGCGCGTCGCCGACCGGGGCGGCGGGCCGAACCGGGGGCCGATCCGGGTGGCCGGTGACCTGCCGGAGCCCGCCGAACGCCTCGGCGACGCCGCCGAAACCGGCGCGGTCCCGGTACGGGCCGGTCTGCCCGTATCCGGAGATGCGCACCAGCACGATCTCCGGGTTGACGGCGGTGAGCTCGTCCGGGCCGAGCCCCCAGCGCTCCAGGGTGCCGGGCCGGAAGTTCTCGACCACGACGTCGCAGTGCTCGGCGAGGTCGAGCACGATCGAGCGGCCTTCGGCGGTGCGCAGGTCCAGGCTCACCGACTTCTTGTTGCGGGCGATGGTGCGGAACATCATCGACGTGCTGCCGCGCGGCCGCCGCCAGCCCCGCAGCTCGTCGCCCACCTCGGGTTTCTCGATCTTGACTATCTCGGCGCCGAAGTCGGCGAACAGCCGGGTCGCGAACGGCGCGGCGATGAAGTTGCCCAGTTCCAGGACGCGGATGCCGTGCAGCGGAGGCTGCGGTTCGGCAGCGGCCATGTTCAGCTCCCTCGATCAGTTATCAAATATTGAGAACTAATCCTCGTTCTGCGAGAAGGAAGCTACGGCGTCGATCCACCGGATAGCAAGGGGCCGACGAAAACGACGGGAAATCCGCTCAGCGGTACTGGAGAACCTCTTCGAGGCGTTGCGCGGCGGCCGCGACGAGCTCGCCCCACTGCGCACCGGGCCCCTCCGGAGCCACCCGCGAAACCGGGCCCGCCACGCACACCGCGGCCACGATCTCGGCCCCGTAACGCACCCCAGCGCTGACCGAGCACAACCCGGGCGTGCGCACGGAAACGCTCTCGAACCAACGGTCCGCGGAGCGCTCGGCGGTCAACGCCTCCGCGGCGGATCCCTTGTCCGACAACGGAAGCAGCGTTCCCAGCGGCAACGACGCACGCAGCTCGGACGGCGATTCCGCGCACGCCAGGCAAAGCCGGAACTCACCGCGCCGCACCCAAACCTGCGCGGTCTCGCCGGTCTGGTCCCGCAGCTCGTCGAGCACCGGGGTCGCGGCCGTGGCCAGCGCGGTGGAGGCGAACCGGTGCCCGATGTGGTGGCGGCCCTCGGCGTCGCGCAGCAGCAGGCCGTGGCCGACCATGGCCTGCGCCAGCCGGTGCGCCGTGGGCACCGAGAGGCCGAGGTGCCGGGCGAGTTCACTGGCGCCCATCGGGCGCGTCTCGACCGCGTCGAGGATCGCGACCACGCGATCGAGCACCCCGACGCCCGCCGATCGGAGTGCCTTGCCGCTGCCGTCCTCGCCCACGGCAGACACAGTAACCGGGCGCGTGTCGGGCCGGGCTCCGGTGGGTATTGCCGGGGCGAGCGACGCGGGAGGTCCGGATGGAACTCGTCGAGGAAACGCCGTACCGGTTCCGGATCGAACAGCACGGCGCGATGCGCGTGCCGGGGATCGTGTTCGCGTCGCGGCAACTGCTGCCGCCGAAGGGCGACGGCGCGCTCGACCAGGTCGTCAACGTCGCCACCCTTCCCGGCATCGTCGGGGCATCGTACGCCATGCCGGACATGCATTGGGGCTACGGCTTCCCGATCGGCGGCGTCGCCGCCACCGACGTCCGTGCCGGCGGCGTCGTCTCGCCCGGCGGCGTCGGGTTCGACATCTCCTGCGGGGTGCGGCTGCTGGCCGCCGAGCTGGACCGGTCGGACTTCCGCCGCGTCGCCGAGCGGATCATGGACGGGCTCAGCCGGGCGACGCCGCGCGGGGCGGGCCGGGGCGCGGTGTGGGAGCTGCCCCGCGAAGGCCTCGACCGGTTGCTGGAAGAGGGTTGCCACTACGCCGTCGCGCGCGGGCGCGGCACGCCGCGCGACCTGGAGCGATGTGAGGACGGCGGCGCGGTGGCCGACGCGGAGCCGGGCCGGGTCAGCGCCCGGGCGCTGGACCGGGGGCTCGGGCAGGTGGGCAGCCTCGGGTCCGGCAACCACTTTCTGGAGGTCCAGACGGTCGCCGAGATCTTCGACGAGGGCGTCGCCGGGGCCTTCGGGCTCCACCTCGACCAGCTGTGCGTGATGATCCACTGCGGTTCGCGCGGGCTAGGCCACCAGATCTGCACCGACCACGTGCGGAGCATGGACGAGAGCATGGCCGATCACGGCCTGACCGTCCCCGATCGGCAGTTGGCCTGCACGCCGGTCGATTCGCCGGCGGGTCGCGCCTACCTCGGCGCGATGGCCGCGGCGGCGAACTACGCCCGCGCGAACCGCCACGTGCTCGGTGTCGCCGCCGGCGAGGTGCTGCGGAAGGCGACCGGCAGCGGCCTCGACCTCGTCTACGACATCTCGCACAACCTCGCCAAGATCGAGACGCACGAGGTGGAGGGCCGGCGGCGAACGCTGTGCGTGCACCGCAAGGGAGCCACGCGGGCGCTGCCGCCCGGGCACCCGGAACTGCCGCCGGGTCTGCGGGAGGCCGGGCAGCCGGTGCTGATCCCCGGCTCGATGGGCACGGCGTCCTATGTGCTCACCGGCGTGCCCACCGGGGACGCGTTCTTCTCGACGTGCCACGGCGCTGGACGCACGCAGAGCCGCCACCAGGCGATCCGCACGACCGATCCCCGCCAGCTGCGCCGGGACATGGAGCACGACGGCATCGTCGTCCGCGGCAGTTCCGCCCGCGGGCTCGCCGAGGAGGCGCCGACCGCCTACAAGGACGTCGACGCGGTCGTCGCCGTCGCCGAGGGAGCCGGGTTGTGCCGCCGCATCGCCAGGCTCGTGCCGCTGGGCGTGGTGAAGGGGTGAGCGGCGGCTTCCGCTTCCTGCCGCACACCGCCGACATCCGGTTCGAGGCGTGGGGTTCGACACGCGAGGACGGCCTAGCGGAAGCGGCCCGCGCGTTGGTGGCCGCCTTCGCCGAGATCGCGGTGGACGAGCCGGAAAGCACCAGAACCGCCGAATTCGACGGCACCGACGAACGGCTCCTGCTCGCGGTGCTCGACGAGATCATCTACCTGCTGGACGCGGAAGGCACGGTACCGCTGGACATCCGCGTCCGGCCGCGCGCCACCGGCATCGAGCTGGAACTCGCCAACGTCGCGGTGGCACGCGCCGAGATCATCGGTGCCGCGCCCAAAGCCGTTTCGCTGAACGAACTTCGGATCGAGCACGACTCCCGCGGCTGGCGCTGCGCCGCGACGATCGACGTCTGAGCCGCTCAGCCTTCCGAGACGTAGCGGAGGTAGCGGGCGGCGGAGCGCTGGACGATTTCGTGTGCGCCGGTGGGGATCACCGTGTCCCACCAGGCCCCGTAAAGCGCGTCGAAGCGGTAGGGCTCCAGCATCCGCGCGGCGCGGCGGACGACGCTGGGGCGTTCCGGGATCAGGTTCGGGTAGCTGTACATGAAGGCCACGTGGTCGCGATCCGGGATGACCTGCACGATGTCGCCGGTGAACAGCTTCCCGTCGCCGTGGTCCCAGTGCAGCACCGTGCCGCCTGCGAAGTGCACGCCGAGGTTGATCAGGGTGAGCCCGGGCGCGAGCTCGCTGGTCGTGCCCTCCCACAACCGGATCGCCGGGTCCGGGCGGCCGATCCACTGCCGGTCGTTGGCGTGCAGGTGCACCGGCACGTCGAAGGCGTGGGCCCACTCGACCATCGTGGTGTAGTAGTGCGGGTGGCTGATCGCGATGCCGATCAACCCGCCGAGATCGTTGATGGCGCCGGCGATCTCGTCGTCCAAATAGGACACGCAGTCCCAGAGCACGTTGCCGGCGCCGGTCCGCAGCAGCAGCGCCCGCTGGCCGATGGCGAACCTCGGCTCGCAGCCGATCCCGAGCACCTCGCCCTGCTCGCGGATCAGCGCGGTGCGCTCGTCGGAGCGCACGCCCGCGAGGTCCGTCCACTGCTGACCGCCCGGCGGCACGTACTGGCGTTCGTCCTCGCAGATCGGGCAGTCCGGTCGGGGCCGGGCGTACTGCGTGCCGCAGGTGACGCAGATCGGCATCGCGGTCATGGTCGTTGCGGTCCCTTCGTTCCGGGCGTGCGAGCAATCAGGTTACCGCGCGGTACGCGCCGCACGAGCCGGAAAATCCGGCGGCACCGCCACCACCGCGTCGCCCCGCAGGGCCACCGTGCCGTCGGCCAGCGTGACCGCCAGCTCCAGGTGCGCGCGGCGTTCGCCGTCGACGTCATCGATCCCGGTGACCTTGCCGGTGCAGGTCGGCTGGCCGTGCACCGGAGTGATCGCGACGAAGCGCGCGGAGAACGACCGCAGCGCCGACTGCGGCACCCAGCCGGTCAGCAGCCGGCCGAGGTAGGCCATGGACAGCATGCCGTGGGCGAAGACGTCGTCGAAGCCCGCGCTGCGCGCGTTGTCCAGGTCGATGTGGATCGGGTTGTGGTCGCCGGAGGCTCCCGCGAACAGCGCCAGCGCGGCGCGGCTGATGAGCGGTAGCGGCAGTGGCGGCAGTGGCGGCAGCTCGACGGTTGTTTCCTCGGCCATGCCGCCCATCATCCGCCACTGCGCACCGGGCCGTCAGCGTCCGGTCAGCCAGCGGTCAGCGCCGCCCTCGAAGCTCTGCTCCGTCAACCACGAACACCGAGCTGGGAGCGACGATGCACAACGAGAACATCCTCATCTCCGGGGCGGGCATCGCCGGGCCGGCGCTGGTGCACTGGCTGCGCCGCTACGGTTTCCGGCCGACCATCGTCGAACGCGCCCCGGCGCTGCGCGAAGGCGGGCAGGCCGTCGACTTCCGCGGCACCGCGCACCTGACCGTCCTGCGCCGCATGGGCATCCTCGACGAGGTGCGCCGCCGGCAGACCGAGCGCACCAAGATGGTGGTGATCGACGCCGCCGGGCGCCCGCGGGTCTCGCTGCCCGCGGAGTTCGCCGGCGGCGAGGTCGAGATCCTGCGCGGCGACCTCGCCGCCATGCTCTACGACCTGACCCGCGACGACACCGAATACGTCTTCGGCGACTGGATCACCTCGCTGACCGAGACCGCCGACGGGGTGCGGGCGACGTTCAACCACGCGCAGCCGCGCACCTTCGACCTCGTCGTGGGCGCCGACGGCCTGCACTCCGGCGTGCGGGCGCTGTCCTTCGGTCCCGAAACCCGGTTCCGGCGGTTCCTGGGCCACTACGTCGCCGGGTTCGGCGTGCCCGACGAGCTGTGCACGCCGGGCGAGATCCGGATGTACAGCGAGCCGGGGCGGATGATCAGCCCGGGGCTGGTCGTGTTCGCCTCCCCCGAGCTGGACTACGACCGCAACGACTTCGCGCAGCAGAAGAAGCTGGTCGCCGACGCCTGCCACGGGATGGGCTGGCGGGCACCGGAGATCCTCGAGGCGATGTGGGCGGCACCCGACTTCTTCTTCGACCCGATCGCCCAGATCCACCTGGACCGCTTCAGCGCGGGCCGCATCGCGCTGCTCGGCGACGCCGGCTACGGCGCCACCCTCGGCGGGCTGGGCGCCGGTCAGGCGCTGGTCGCCGCCTACGTGCTGGCCGGTGAGCTGGCCGCGGCGGCGGGCGACCACCGGGCCGCGTTCGCCCGCTACGAGCAACAGATCAAGGACTTCGCGCGCGGGTGCCAGAAGATCGCGGGCAATGCCGGGCCGTTCATGGCGCCGGCCACGCCGGCGAAGATCCGGCAGCGCAACCTGATGTACCGGGTGCTGTCGCTGCCGGGTATGGCGAAGCCGATGAACAAGCTCACCACGAAGGCCGCGAATGCGATCCGCCTCGCCGACTACTCGCGGTTTCTTCGGTGAGCAGCGCGATCGCCTGCTCGTAGCCGAGTGCCGCGCCCTGGTCGAACGCCGCGCCGAACTCCTCGCCCGGGCCGCGGTCCGCGGCGCGGCCCCGGAGGACCGTCGCGATCCCCATCAGCTGCGCGGCACGCTCGCCGTCGCGGTTGAGCACCGCCAGCCCGGCGAGCCCCTCCACCGCCGTTGCCAGGACCGGCATCGTCCGGTTGGCCAGCGCCGCCGCGACGGCGGTGCGGTGGTGCTCCGCCGCCTGCGTCAGGTCGCCGTCGGCCTCGGCGAGGCGGCCCAGCGTGGTGTGCACGGTCGCACGGACGGTGGTGTTGGTCCAATCTCGCGCGCAGGCCTCCAATGCCTGGTCGCACCACTCGCGGGCCGTCGCGAACTCGCCGCGCAACCGGGCGATCTCGCCGAGGCCGAGCCGCGCCGCCGCAAGCACCGACGGGAGGCCGGTGGCGCGGGCCAGGACCATCGCCCGCTCGTAGTCGGCTTCCGCCGCCGCGCGCTCACCGGCGTTTAGCAGGCGGTCGGCCCGCCGGCAGCGGAGATCGGCCGAGTCTTCGCGAGCGCCGAGCTGGTCGACGAGGTCAAGCGCCTCATCGGTCAGCGACAGCGCTTCGGCCGACGCTCCGCGCGCGTCCGCGAGCATCGCCAGGCCGTCGAGCGCCTGCGCCATCCCCCACCTCTCGCCCAGCTCGCGGAACGTCGCGAGCGCCCCGGCGACCTCGCGTTCGGCCGCGGCCAGGTCGCCGTGCACCAGCCAGCGGGAGAAGCCGTCGCCGAACCTGATGATCGCCCGCACCCACGGGTCGGTGACCGCGCGGAGCTGCTCCTCCCCAGGATGGCGCGGCGCACCCCGTCCCGGTGGCCCGGCGAACACCGCCCAGGCCGACAGCACGAACGGCTGCCGCACCGGCGCGTCCAAGCCGCGCATGATCTCCTCCGCGTGCCGCACATGCCGCTCCAGCTGCGGTGCGGCGCCGGTGGACACAGCGTGCAGCACGCAGAGCACGTATTCCTCGGCCAGCTGCGGCGGCGGATCGGTGCCGATCAGCTCCAGCAGTTCCGCGACCACCGGGACGATGTCGCTGCGCACCCCGTGCAGGTACCAGTAGCCGGACAGCGCGCCGACCAGCCGCAGGGCCAGTTCCGGGTCGTTGCGGACGGCCCATTGCAGCGCCGCGGTCGTGTTGGCGTGCTCGCCGCGCAGCGTCTCCAGCCATTCGAGCTGCTCGCCGCGCCGCAGATGCGGGTCGGCGACGCGGGCCAGCGCCAGGAAGTATTCCGCGTGGGCGCGGGAAATCCGGGCGCGCTCCCCTGCTTCGTCGAGCCGCTCGGCGCCGAACGCCCGGATCGTGTCCAGCATCCGGTAGCGCCCGCGCCCGGTTAGCAGCGATTTGTCGACCAAACCGGCCAGCAGCTCGTCGGCGGCGTCCGGCGGGAGCCCGCAGACCTCGGCCGCGGACGTCGCGGTCGCGCCACCGGCGAACACCGTCAGACGGCGGGCCAGGCATTGCTCGTCCTCGTCGAGGAGATCCCAACTCCACTGCACGACCGCGCGCAGGCTCCGGTGCCTCGGGGCGGCGGCGCGATTCCCGCGTGACAGCAAGGAGAATCCGGTGTCGGAAAGCCGTGCGTCGATGTCGTCGAGCCGCAACGAACGCAGCCGGGCCGCGGCGAGCTCGATCGCCAGCGGCAACCCGTCCAGCGCGGCGCAGATGCGGATCACCGGGCCCGCGGTGTCCTCGGCGAGCCGGAACTCGGCGTCGACCGCCGTCGCGCGGTCGACGAACAGGCGCACCGCCGGGAACGCCAAGGCCTCGCCCGGCGCGGCTCCCGGTTCCGGGACCGGCAGCGGGCCCAGCGGGCACAGCGCTTCGCCGGTGATGCCCAGCGCCTCCCGGCTGGTCGCCAGGACCCGCAGGCCGGGACAGCCGCCCAACAACCGGTGCGCCAGGTCGACGACGTCGGCGACGAGGTGTTCGCAGTTGTCCAGGACCAGCAGCACGTCGCGGTCCGCGAGCGCTTCGAGCAGCCGCTGCACCGGCGCGATCGGCAGGGTTTCGCGCAAGCCGAGGGACGTCAGCACCGCTCGCGGCAGCTGGCTGCCGTCGCGCAGCTGGCTCAGGTCGGCGAACGCGACCTCGCCGGAATGCCGGGCGGCGGCCTCCAGCGCGATCCGGGTCTTGCCCGCACCGCCGGGCCCGAGCACGGTCACCAGCCTGGCCGATGCGAGCAGCCGGCCGATGCGGTCGAGTTCCGCGCCGCGCCCGACGAAGCCGGTCAGCGGCACCGGAACCCGCGGCGCTCGTGGTTCGTCGGCGCGCAACAGCGCGAGGTGCAGCTCCGCCAGTTCCGGCGAAGGATCGGCGCCGAGCTCGTCGGCGAGGACCTGCCGGACGGCGGCGAACTCCGCCAATGCCTCGGCGTTGCGGCCCTCCGCGTGCAGCGCGCGCATGAGCAGCCCGCGCAGCCGCTCGCGCAACGGATGCGCGTCCGCCTCGGCGCGCAGCTCCGCGACGTCGGTGCTGCCGAGCGCCAGCCGCGCTTCGGCCCGGTCCTCGATCGCGGTGAGCCGCGATTCGTCCAGCCGCGCGATCTGCTGCGCGGCGAACGGTTCCTCGACGACGTCCGCCAGGGCCGGGCCGCGCCAGAGCGCGAGGGCTTCGTCCAGCAGCGCCGCCCGCTCGCCGGGCGCGCCGGCCTGCCTCGCGGCTTCGGCGAGCCGGGCGAAGCGGTGCGCGTCGACCTCGTCCGGGTCGACCACCAGCCGGTATCCCGCTGGGTGGAACTCGACCGCCGCCGTCGAACCGGCATCCCGGAGCTTGCGGCGCAGCCGGGACACCTGCGCCTGCAGTGCGTTGCCCGCGTCGTTCGGCGGCTGCTGCCCGTAGAGGCCGTCGACCAGCCGTTCCGACGGGACGATCCGGCCCGCGTCGAGCAGCAGCAACGCCAGCAGGGCGCGCGTTCGCGGCGCGTCCACGCCCCGGGCAACCCCGTCCGGGCCGCGCATCTCGACCGAACCCAGGATGCCGAACAACACGCGAGGATTCTCGCTCACCTCGAATCGCAGCGATCGCGCGGGCGGTCATGGACAATCCGGGGCACCACACGCGAAGGCAGGGCGATGAAGAACGCTGATCACAAGTTCGTCCGGTGGTCCGCCACGCTTCCCCGGACGGCAGCGGATCCCGCGCTCAAGACGCTCACCACGCTCGCCGACCACAGCAAGCTGTGGTTCGCGGTCGCAGCGACCTTGGCGGCGAAGAAGGGCCCTACCCGGCGGGCGGCGTTGCGCGGCGTCGCGGCCATCGCCGCGTCGAGCGCCGTCACGAACGTTCTCGCCAAGCCGCTGCTGCCGCGCCGTCGCCCGGCCACCGATCTCCTGCCGAGGCACCGGCGCGTCGCGGCACCGCCGGACTCCCCGTCGTTCCCGTCCGGACACGCCGCCTCGGCAGCGGCGTTCACCACCGCGGTCTGCATGGAATCCCCCGCTGTCGGTGCGGTCATCGCCCCCGTCGCCGCGGCGGTCGCGTACTCCCGCGTCCACATCGGAGTGCACTGGCCGACCGACGTCGTCGTCGGAGCCGCCATCGGCGTCGGGGTCGGCCTGGCCACCCGGCGGTGGTGGCCGGTGCGCCCGACCGCGCCGGCTCTGGCGCGGCCGAGCGAGCACGTCGCCGAGATGACCGCGGGAAACGGCCTCGCGCTACTGATCAACACCGCCTCCGGCGACGCCGACCACGACCCGTCCGCCGAGCTGACCTCCCTGTGGCCAGCCGCCAAGCTCCTGCACCCGGATCCGCGAGGGGATCTGGTCGGCGAGCTCCACCGCGAACTCGACGCGGCAGGCGACGAGGTGCGTGCGCTGGCAGTCGCGGGCGGCGACGGCACGGTCGCCGCAGCGGCATCCGTGGCCGCCGTCCGCGAGCTCCCGCTCGCCGTCGTCCCCACCGGCACGCTGAACCACTTCGCCCGCGATCTCGGGGTAGAGGACCCGCAGGACACCGCGCGGGCGGTGGCGGCAGGTTCCGTGGTCCAGGTCGGCCTCGGCGCGGTGCGCGTCGACGGCCGACCGGTCCGGTGGTTCATCAACACCGCCAGCCTCGGCGGCTATCCCGACATGGTCCGGCTGCGCGAGAAGTGGGAGAAGCGCTGGGGAAAGTGGCCCGCGGCGGCCGCCGCGCTCGTCCGGGTCCTGTCCGAGGCCGAGCCGATCACGGTCCGCATCGACGGCGTGACCCGCAAGATCTGGCTGCTGTTCGTCGGCAACGGCGGCTACCAGCCGAAGGGCTTCGCGCCGGCGTGGCGCCCGCACCTGCACGACGGCGTGCTCGACATCCGCTACATCCGAGCCGACGTGTCCCTGTCCCGCATCCGGTTCGCATTCGCGGCGCTGTCCGGAGCGCTGTTCAACAGCCACACCTACGTCCAGGAGGAACGGGACGCGCTGCGCCTCGAAGTGCTCAGCGAGCCGCTGGCGCTCGCCTGCGACGGCGAGGTCCTGGCCACCGGGCACAGCTTCGACTTCGCCGTGCACAACACGGCCCTGCACGTCTACCGGCCCGAAGAAGCGCGCCAGGTGCCGGGAGCCCGCTGACCATGCGCGCTGCCCGCCCGCGTCACATCCTTGGTGCGGGCACAGCTGGGGAGGCCGTCATGAACAGCGAACACCAGTACGCGATCGTCGTCGGGGTGGACGGATCGTCGTCTTCGAAGGCCGCGCTGCGCTGGGCCGTCTGGCACGCGGGCTTGGTCGGCGGGAGCGTCACCGCGGTCATGGTCTGGGACATGCCGATGATCTACAACTGGGAACCGCCCGGTGACCAGGACTTCGCGCACCGGACGGCACAGGAGTTGAGGAGCGTCATCGACGAGACCGTCGGCGACGCGGCGGTGGAGGTGCACAAGGAGGTGGCGCAGGGCCATCCCGCGCGCGCCTTGCTGGCTGCCGCCGAGGAAACCTCGGCCGATGCGATCGTCGTCGGCAACCGCGGGCACGGCGGATTCACCGAGGCGCTGCTCGGCTCGGTCAGCCAGCACATCGTGCACCACGCCCGCTGCCCCGTGGTCGTGGTCCGGGAGCCCGCAAAGCGGACGACCTGACACACGCTATTCGGCCATGGCCGCCGCAGTGGTCGTCGCGGTGCGCTGGGCCCAGCGGCTGGTGGTGATCAGGCCGATGGCGCCGATGAGCAGGCCGCAGGCCGCCAGCAGCCACCACGCCAGGTGGCTGGCCGCGGCGACTCCGGCCTGCGCCATCGGCAGACCGGCGACCGCGGTGGCGGTGACCGGGACGTTGAGCATGCCGAACGCAACGCCGCCTTTTAATTGGGAACGCGCACCGCGAATAAACCATCGATCAACAATGCTGATTCAGATCACATCATGGCAACGGCGTCGCCGGTATGTGCGGAGACGCCGTAGGGATAATTCGCGTTGGGCCACTCTGCGGCAGTCTCGCGTACGAAGTAGGCATCCGAAAGACCATCCACTGCGAATACCGACGTCGTGATCAGCGCCATTCGGGGCAGCCCGAAATGATCGGCCCGGTGATCACGTCGTCCCGAGGTCGCCCCGCAGCGCGTGGTTCGGGCGCAGCCGGGTGGCGCGGACGGTGCGCCCGCGCTCGATGGCCAGGAAGGTGACCACGAGGCCGCTCAGCGCCCAGGCCACCAGCGCCGCGATCAGCCCGCCGCTCGGCGCGATCCCTTCCACGACCGCACGCAGCGCGTCCTGCGCGGGCGCGGTCGGCAGCACCCACGAAACCGCGCGCAGCGCCGCCGGTACCGCGGCGACGAATCCGCCGGCCAGCATCAGCAGGGCCACCAGCATCGCGCCGAACCGGCCGATTCCACCGAACGCCGCGAGCGCGTGGTTGACCGCGGTGAATGCCACCGCGGTCAGCACCAGCAGTGCGGCGCAGCCGAACCACTGCCCGACCGACAGGTCCTGCGCGACCCCGACCACCGCGGTCACGAGCAGCCCCTGCACCGCGGCGATGCCGGCGGGGAGGGCGAACTGCCGCGCCGTGAGCCGGAACGACGAGCGCGTCGAACCCAGCACCCGCTCAGGCAAGGGCCGCAGCACCAGGAACGTCGCCAGCGCACCGATCCACAGCGCCAGCACCGCGTACAGCGACGGCCCCGAGGAGCCGAAGCCGAGGCTCGTGCCGTTCGCGGTCGTGACGGGGTTCGCGACCGCCTGCGCGAGCTTGTCCCGGTCGCCGTCCGGATAGGTGGGCAACTGGTCCACGGCCTGGCCCAAGCCCGAGGACAGCTGCCCGGAGCCGTCGCCGAGCTGCCGGGCGCCGTCGGCGATCCCGCGCACCCCGCCGGCGAGCTGCTCGGCACCTCCGGCGAGCTGGTCGGCGCCGCCGCGGGTCTGCGAGAGCCCGTCCGCGAGCTTCGTCGCGCCGTCGTCGAGCTGGGCCGCGCCGCCGGCGAGCTGGGCCGCGCCGCCGGCGAGCTGGTCGATGCCCTGGGACAGCGCGGGAAGTCCGCCGCCGGATCCCTGCGCGCGCCCGGCGAGCGCGTCGAGGCCGCCGGCCACGCCTTGGCTCGCCTGCTGCACCTGCCCGGCCCCGTCGCTGAGCGCCCTCGCCGCCGCGGCCTGACCCGCGAGCTTCTGGCAACTCGGCAGCACGCCGACCGGGCATTCCTTGGCCGACTCCTCGAGGCTCTGCGCGAGGCCCTGC
The DNA here is from genome assembly GCF_040655595.1 of Saccharopolyspora sp. NPDC050389. NCBI lineage: Bacteria > Bacillati > Actinomycetota > Actinomycetes > Pseudonocardiales > Pseudonocardiaceae > Saccharopolyspora > Saccharopolyspora sp. NPDC050389. The sequence continues at coordinate 33,512 of NZ_JBFAKG010000073.1, read as the reverse complement.
AAACCGGTGTTGAGCTGCTGCACGCCCTGCGCCTCCTGCGCCGAGACGTCGGCGAGGGTCGCGGCCTGCTGCGGAAGCTTCGCGGTCTGCTCGCGCATCGCGGCGAGCCCGTCGGACAAGCCGCCGGTGCCCTGGGCAAGTTGTGCCGCACCGTCGTCGAGCGCGCCGAGGCCGTTGGCGAGCGACCTCGAACCGTGCGCCAGCTGGTCGGCGCCGCTGGAGAGCTGGTCGGTCCCGCCGACGAGCTGCTTGGCGCCGTCGGCCAGCGACGTGGCGCCGTCCGCGGCTTCGCCGAGCTTGTCGCCCAGCGTGTTGAATCCGACGTAGACGTTGTCCAGATAGGTCGTGGTCAGCTGCTGCCCGAGCAGGTTCGCCGCGGTCGTGGTCACCACGCGGCTGATCGTCTCGTCCGCGAGGCGGCCGCGGTCGCCGGTGGTGACGTCGATCGTCGCCCGCTTGGCCTGCGCCGGGTCACCGGAGAAGGAGGTGGCGGCCGCGGAGAAGTTCTCCGGGATGGTCACGACGGCCACGTAGGTGCCGTCGCGCAGGCCTTCAGCCGCGGTCTGCTCGGTGGCGAACTCCCAGCTGTAGTTGCTCTCGATCTCGTCGCCGACGAGCTTGGCCGACAGCTGCCGCCCCAGCGGGGTGAGCTGCCCGTTGATCTCCACCGGCTCGTCGTTGTTGACGATGGCGGCCTTGACGCCGCTGAGCCGGTCCTCGGGTTTGCCCAGCGACCACGTCAGCAGCCCCGCGACGGCCAGCGGTACCAGCAGCAGGCCGACCACGGCCAGCAGCGGGAGCCGGAATCGGGACCGGCCGTTGTTCCACGAACGCACTGCGATTACCTCTGCTTTCTAGCGGATCGCGCCGGAGAGGGTGCGGGGCTGCTCGGCCACGCGGAGGTCGGAGGCGGTGGCCCACGGCGAAGCGGGCAGGACGTCGTCCACCTCGGCCAGGCCGGTGGTGCCGGCGACCACGGTGATGCCGCTTCCGGCGAGCAGGTCCCGGATCGCCCGCCGCTCGCCGGGATCGGAAACCCGGTCGGTGCGGTCGAGGACGAGCACGGCGGGTTTCTCGCGGAGCGCGAGCCGCACGGCTTCCGAACCGCCCTCGCCGGCGTCGACGTAGGCGACCTGCGAGCGCACCGCCGAGGCCCGCGCGGGCAGGACGTGGCCGAGCACCTTCAACTTGCCCGCGTCCGGCTTGAGCCGTCCGGACAGGGTCAGCAACAACGCCGTCACCGCCGATTCGGCACCGCCACGCACGACGTGCGCTCCTTGACGCGGCAGGAAGAAACCGACGCCGCCGTAGATCAGACGGCCCGAGGACGGGTCGGCCAGCCGCAGACCGTCGCAGGCGATCGCATCGTCGGCGCCGGGCCGCGGCCAGTCCGCGAGCGCCAGTTCCTCGCGGAGGTTCTCGCCTTCCACGTCGAAGGACGGCAGCACGCGGTTCAGCCGCCGCGGCATCCACCACGCCTTGTCGCCCATCAGCGCCAGCACGGCGGGAACCAGCGTCATGCGCACGATGAAGGCGTCGACGAACACGCCGACCGCGAGCCCGAGCGCGATGGGCTTGATGTTCGCGTCGCCCTCCGGGACGAACGCGATGAACACCGCGAACATGATCACCGCCGCGGCCGTCACGACCCGCGCCGAGGAAACGAAACCGGAGTTGATCGAGCCGCGCGCGTCGCGGGTGTGCACGAACTCCTCGCGCATGCGGGAAACCAGGAACACCTCGTAGTCCATGGCCAGTCCGAACAGGACACCCATCAGCACGATCGGCATGAAGCTGATGACCGGCCCGGTGTTCTCGACGTTGAACGCGCCGGCCAGCCAGCCGTCCTGGAACACCAGCTTCACCACGCCCAGCGAGGCGCCGATGCTCAGCAGGTAACCCAGCGTCGCCTTGACCGGCACCGCGATGGACCGGAACACCATCGTCAGCAGCACCAGCGAGAGCCCGACGACGACCACGCCGAACGGCAGCAGCGCCGAGCCCAGCTTGGCCGACACGTCGATGCCCACGGCGGTGAAGCCGGTGACGGCGATGTCGATGCCGTAGGTCTCCTGGAAGTGCCCGCGCAGCGACCGGATGTCGTCCACCAGCTGCTTGGTCTCCGGCGAATCCGGCTCGCCTTCCGGGATCACCTGCACGATCCCGGTGTCGGCGGTGGGGTTCGGGGTGGCCAGCGGCACGTCGGCCACGCCGGGCAGCCGCTCGATCTCCGCCTTGAGGTCGTCCATCAGGCCCAGCGGGTCGGTGCTGGTGACGATGTTGGCGGTCACGATCAGCGGGCCGTTGAAGCCCTTCGGGAAGTGCTCGTCGATCAGGTCGTAGGTCACGCGGGCGGGCTCGTCCTTCGGCAGCGCGCCGGCGTCGGGCAGCGCGAGCCGCAGCCCGGCCGCGGGCACCGTGGCGATGCCGAGCACCGCGATCACGGCGAGCACGGTGACGATCGGGAAGCGGGTCACCGCGCGCACCCAGCCGGAGAAGAACCGCTCGCCGAAAGCGGGTTTGGTGCGCCGCTTCCGGGAACGCGGGCGCAGCCGGTCGCCGGCGAAGCCCAGCAGCGCGGGCATCAGGGTGACCGACACCAGCACCGCGACGCCGACGCCGACGGCCGCCGCGACGCCCATCGTGGTCAGGAACGGGATGCCCGCGACGCCGAGCCCGACCAGCGCGATCATCACCGTCAGCCCGGCGAAGATCACTGCCGAACCCGCGGTCGCGTTGGCCCGCGCGGCGGCCTCCTGCGCCGACGCTCCCCCGGCGAGTTCCTGCTGGTGGCGCGACACGATGAACAACGCGTAGTCGATGCCGACCGCCAGGCCCAGCATCAGCGACAGCAGCGGCGTGGTCGCGGTGATCGGCCCGAACGCGGTCGCGATGAAGATCAGCGTCATGGAGATGCCGACGCCCAGCAGCGCGTTGATCAGCGGCATGCCGGCCGCGAGGAACGAACCGAGGGTGATCACCAGGACCGCGATCGCGATCACCAGGCCGAGCGCCTCGGTGATGGTCACGCCGGGGAGTTTCTGCGAGAACAGCTGGCCGCCGTAGGAGGCCTGCGATCCCGCCGGCAGGCGGTCCTGCAGCTCATGGGTGATCTGGACGATGCGGTCCTTGGCGGGCTCGCCGATCGCGAAGATCTCGCCGTCGAGCTGCACCATGATCAGCCCGGCCTTGCCGTTCTCGCTGATCGCCCCCCCGAATTCCGTCTGGTAGGGCGAGACGATCTGCGACTTCTGCGGCACGTCTTCGAGCTCGCCGACCGCCCGCTCCACCTCGCGCTGCACGGCCGGATCCCGCATGCCGCCCGGTGCCACCACCACGATCTGCGCGGAGGCGCCGCTGGTCTGCGGGAACGTCACCGACAGCCGGTCGAGCGCCTCCTGCGACTCGGTGCCGGGAATGCTGATGGAGTTGTCCAGGCCCTGGTTCAGCAGGCCCGCGGCACCACCTGCGACGGCCAGGACCAGCAGCCAGAGCGCCAGCACCGCCTTGCGGGCCGCGAACGCTCTGCGGCCGACGGAATAGAGGAAGGAGGACACGCAGACTCCTGTCGCCGGTCGGACCGGACGATGTTGATGTCACCGGACGAGAGCCGATACCGATCCGTATCGGATACGTCACGGTATCCGATACCGGGCCGTATCGACTACGATGAGATAGGTTCCGCGCGAGTGCGAAAGATCACGGAACCATCTGCGGGGAGGAAGAGTTCGCGTGAGCAAGACCAGGTCGGCCGCAGCGGCGGGCGGCGCAACCGAGCCCGGCACGCGGGAGACGGCCCGCCGGGCCAAGACCCGGGAACGGCTGATGGACGCCGCGTACCAGCAGTTCTGCGAGCACGGCATCAACGGCGTGTCCATCGAGGCGATCGCGGACGCGGCCGGGTTCACGCGCGGGGCGTTCCACTCCAACTTCGCCAGCAAGGAAGAGCTGTTCATGGCGCTGGCCGAGCGGGAGAACCGGCTGCGGCTGGAGGCGCTGCGGGAGCGGTTCGACGACGCGATCGCCCCGCTCGGCCGGACCGAGGGCAAGCCCGATCCGGAGCTGATCGAGAAAGCGATCGCGGACCTGCTGGCCTTCCTGCCGGAGGAACGGCAGTGGTGCGTGCTCAACAGCGAGTTCCGGCTGCTCGCGATGCGCGAACCGCAGATCGCACCGCGCTTCCTGGAGGCCACGCGGGCCTTCCAGCAGCAACTGGCCGACATGATCGACGCCGCGCTGGAATCGGTGGGACTGCGTTTCGCGATCGACTCGATGCACCTGACGCGGATGCTGCTCGCCCAGTTCGAGTCGGCGATGCAGGACGCGATCCTCTCCGGCGACGACGACCCGGTGCGCACCGTCCGGGACTACATCATGCTCACCCTGCCGCGCCTGGTGCACACGCTCGCCGAAGTCCGCGAACCCGCGAAGTGACCCTCCACCGAGCATGACTGTCCTAAGTGGAGGAACCAGTGAGCGCGGCGAAAGATCGCCCCTCGACGTCGAGGGGCGATCCCGCGTACGGTGCAACTCCGGGCAGCGGAGGCCCTGGGAGCACGGATCAACTGGCGACCTTCACCCGGCTCGACTTCTTGCTCTGCGCCTTGGTCTTCGGCGTCTTGGTGTCGGTGCGGGCGGTTTTCTCGGACCGCAACTTCTTCACCCGGCTCTGGACGCAGGTGTCGTAGCCGCCGCATTCCCGCTGCGCCTGCTGGTAGAGGGGGTCGTTGGCCGAGCGGCGGGCCTGCTTCGTGGTATCCGCGACAGCCCGGTCGTTGCTCTTCTTCTGCTCGCGCAGTCGCTTCGTCCGCTCGGTCACGCAGGTGTCGTAGCCACCGCACTCGCGCCGCGCCTGCTGGTAGCTCGGATCGGCATTCGACGTGCGCGCCTTCTTCGTAACGGGTGCGACGACCCGCGCCTTCCGTTCTTCCTCCTTCCGCAGCCTCTTCGTCCGGTCGGTCACGCACGTGTCGTAACCACCGCACTCCCTCCGCGCCTGCCGATAGCTCGGATCAGCGTTCGACTGGCGCGCCTTCTTCGTCGAATCCGCCACCTCGCGGGCGTTGCGATCCCGCAGTCGCTTCGTCCGCTCGGTCACGCAAGTGTCGTAGCCACCGCACTCCCGCCGCGCCTGCTGGTACAGCGGGTCGGCATTGGACCTGTCCGCGTTCTTCCTGGTCGTATCGAGCATCTTCTGGTGTTCCACCAGCTTCGGGCCGATATCCCGGGTGGTGCCCTGGGTGAACCCCTTGGACGTGTCGAAGGCGCGGCCGAAGGTCTCCAGGTGGTTGTTGTCCTTGATGTCGTTGTAGTCGTCGATGATGCGCTTGCGCAGTGCGGGATCCTGTATCGCCTTCCGCAGCGTTTCCTGGTGCTCCGCGGACACGTGGTCGGCGTACGCCTGCCCGAGCAGTTCGCCGTAGACCTGGCTCAGACCGGTGCCTCCGCCCCGGTAGCCGCGCGGCATCCGGATGGTGCCGAGCCGGGTACCGAGCCTGCCCAGACGGCCCTGCGTCCGCACCTTGCCGGTGCTCGGCCGCTCGGCGGTGGTCCCGTCGGTGCCACCGTTGTCGGGTTTCTTCGGCTTGGCACCGGTTCCTGTGGTGTCCCCGCCTTCGTCGTCGTCCCGACCGGCGGAGCGGGCCCGATCGCGGTCTTCCTGCACCTGCGCCAATTCCGCACGCGCCTCGTCGACTCGTTTCTTCGCCTGCTGACGGCCGTGCTCGGTCAGGCGGGGGCTCTTGGCCGCTCGTTCGAAATCCTTGAGCCGGTTGGTGAGGCGGTTGACCTCCTTGTCCCAGTCGAAGGGCTCCGCCGCCTTCTTCGCCTTCATGTACTCGCTGAAGACGCTGTTGTACCTGTTGCGCGCCTGCTCCAGCCGGCGGGCGGCCGTCGTCCTGGCCCTCGGCGTCTTGGCATCGGCCAACTGCTCCTGGCGCTTCGTGATGCGTTCCTCGGCTCCGTTGAGCCGTTTCTTGAGCCTTTCGGTGGTCTGCCCCGTCCGCCTGATGGCCTCGGCGACGTCGTCGGCCAGGTCCGGCACGTCGGCGATGGACACCGAGGTCTTCCCCACGCTCAGCCCCTTCTCCAGACGCCGGACCGCAACGCCGGCGATGACCTTCTCGCGGAAGCGCGGGTCGTTGGGATCCAGCGTGTCGGGGAAGCGGATTTCGTAGATGACGCCCTTGATCTTCTGGATCATCCTCCGGGTACCGCCTGGCTGTCCCTGGCCAGGGTTCGGCGTCGCGCTCACCGGCGGCGGTGCCGCCGAAGCGACCGCCGCCGGCCCGACCAGCGCCACCCCGGTCGCCATCGTCGCGCCCACCAGCACCTGGACACCCAGTTTGCGCAACCGCCGACGCGCCTCGTCCAGCTTGTCCTGATCAGTGCTCACCGGCCACCCCTGCCAAGGCGTAGCGCTCCACTCGCATCGGCGCGGGCTCGTAGTCGGCCACGCTCGACTCGATCAAGGCGTCCGGTTCGGCGCCCTCGCCCGAGGACTCGCCCCACACATCCGCCGGTCCGTCCTCGACACCCCGGCAGGTCGCCGCAGCGCATTCCCGCGACTCGTGCCGCGGCTCCGACACGACCAACGCGGTCACCGGTTCCTCGGGCACCGGCGCGGATTCCGGCTCGACCGGTACCGGTTGCGGAGTCGTCACGAGTTCCTCCGCCTCTTGGCCCTCCTCTACCGGCGACTCCAGCAGAACGACCGGGGGCGGTTCTGCGGCGTCGATGAGATCGGCCAACCCGTCGACCACCTCCGGCTCGGCTTCCCCGATCGCACCGGCCACCTCCGGCACGGTTTCCCCGATCGCAGCGTCCAACTGCGCGGGGATGTCGACGACCTCGATCTGCTCCGCCCGGGAGCGGAGCGGAACCGGCACCGCTTGCGAGAGCGGAACGCTCGCCGGTGCGGCTGGCTCCGGCGGGACGGGAACCAGGTCGGCGGGAACCTCGGTGAGCTCCGGCAGCAGCAGATCCGCCTCCGGGACGTATCCCTTCCGTTCGAGGTACTCGTCGATGAGACGGCCGAGATCCGCGGGGAGCACCGCGGCCGCCGGCTCCGGCGCCTCGCTCGCGATCACCCGGTTCCCGTACCCGACGGTCACCAGGCCGACCGCGAGCGCCCCCATCGTCACTCCTCCCGCGAACCCCGCGCAGACCCACGTTCCCCGGCTCCGCCGCCGGCGGCTCATTCGTCGAATCGGCATTGCGAACTCCCTCTCGATCGCCGTGGATGCACCACCGAGACAATCCGCTTGCCATCTGGGGAAACAAGGTTCCGGGTCGTCCGGGACAGTCCCGGACACCGGCCGGGACGCAATATGGTGGGCGCATGAACTCCGCTGGGGAGGAAGCTCCGGGGCCTCAAGACCGACCTGACCCGAAGAACATCGACGATGCCGTCGCATTCGTCGCCGCATTGCGGCGAATGCGCGTGCGGGCCGGCCTCAGCTTCCGCGCGCTGGAACGCCGCGCGGGGCGGGCCGGTGACGTGCTGCCGAGCTCGACCATCAACGCGGCGCTGTCCCGCGACAAGCTGCCCCGTGCCGATCTCGTCGCCGCGTTCGTACGAGCCTGCGGCGGCGACGAGCCGACCATCGAGACCTGGGTCGCGGCCCGCAACGACCTGGCCGCCAGGTCCGAGGGCTCACCCGAACCGGCAGCCGAGGCCGAGTTCGTGCCGAAGCCGACCGGTCGCGCCAAGTGGCGGCGGGCGGCCGTCATCGCGGTCGCAGCCGTCGCCGCGGGTGCCGCGATCATCGCGCTGAGCCTGACCTTCGGTCAGCCCGAATCCCATGAGCCCGTCGCCGCACAACGGCAGGCACCGCCCGCCACGCCAACGCCGCAGCTCGACGAGAAGGCGGCCGGCCCGCTCGCCTCGGTCCAGCGGATCCGCCTCGCGCACACCGGGCTGTGCCTGGGCGAAGGACCGGAGAAGTTCACCGCTTCCGGCCGCGACGTGCTCGGCCAGCACGACTGCGCGTCGGCCGGCCCCCCGGTCGGCGTCGAGGCGGACCCGGACGGGAGTTTTCGCCTGCTGCTGCACTCCCCGGAGAACGGGCCCGGTTGCGTGACCACCGATTACGGCGGTTCGGACGCAGAGGTGCTGCTCGCGGGGCACGAATGCGAGGACGGCCGCCCGGACCAGCGGTACACCTTCGAACCGGTCGGCTCCCCGGCCAACGGCTACCGGATCCACTCGGTGCCGGCTCCCAAGTGGTGCATCGGCGTCTTCCAGCACCGCACCGAGCCGGGCGTTCAGCTCATCCAGGACCGTTGCGACGGCAGCCTCGCCCAGATCTTCCTGGTGGAGTGAACGGCGGCGGAAGGTCTTGACCCGGGAAGTTCAGCGCATCGCGGGCAACCCCGGCCGGGAGCTAGGCCGAGCCCTCCTGCGCGTGCGCGGCGTCGTACTGCGTCAGGGCGTGGGCGCGGCTGGTCCGGATGTGTGCCAGTGCCAGCGCGGCGGCCCGGTCGGGATCGCGATCGGCCAGGGCCTCGACGAGGGCCGCGTGCTCCGCGGTTTGGCGTTCGTACTCCCGGCTCCGGCCGATCAGCACCCGCAGGCGGCCGGTGAGCGGTTCGAGCATGCCGTGCAGGAAGGGGTTTCCGGCCAGGTCCGTGACGGCGTCGTGGAAATCCGCGTTGATCTGCGTGACGTCGCTGTGGCGTTCCTTCGCCATCGCGGCCTTGGCACGCTCCAGCAGCCGCTCCAGGCGCCGCACGTCGCGCGGGGTCGCGCGTTCGGCGGCCAGCCGGAACACCAGGACTTCCAACGCTTCCCGGATGTCGAAGAGGTGCTCGATGTCGAGGCGGGTGAGCTCCGAAACGATGACGCCCCGTCGCGGCACGTTGTGGACCAGGCCTTCGGTCTCCAGCATGCGCAGCGCTTCGCGCACCGGAATCCGGGACACCCCGAACTCGTCGGCCAGTGCCTGCTCGACCATGCGGTCGCCCGGGCTGATCCGCCCATCCGCGATGCGTGCGCGCAGCTCGTCGCGAACCTGTTCGCGTAGCGGATAGTCCTGCGCGCCGATCACTCGGGGCGTCCGCGGCTTGGCCACTCTGCCGGCTCCTCTCCGTCCTGTTCAGACAATAGCGGCCCGGCTCTCAGCCGCCGTTGGCAACGGTTGTGGCCGGCAGCCCCGGACGCGCGGCCGGGCTCTCGACCATCGATGCCAGCCGCAGGACGGCCGGCTCGCAGTACCGGCGTCCCACGATCTGCACGCCCACGGGCAGTCCGAGCGGGCTCGTGCCGCAGTTGACGCTCGCCGCGGGATGACCGCTGAGGTTGAACGGCAGGGTGAGCCGGCAGTACTCCGGCAGCAGCCGCTCCGGATCCATCTCCGCCATCGGCACCGGCGGAAGCGCGAGCGTGGGAGTGCACAGCGCATCGAGATCGTGCTCGTCCATCGCGTCATCTATCGCGATTCGCACCCGCCGACGTTGCCCGCGGGCCCACTGCAGGTCCGCGTCGGCGACCTGCGCGCCGGCTTGCAAGGCGCGCAGGCTCGCCGGGTGGTACCGCTGCGGACACGCGTCCATCCACTCCTGGTGGAGCCGCGCGCTTTCCGACGACACGAGCAGCGTGTGCGCCCGGGGCGTTGCGCTCATTCCCGGGATGTCCATGGGAACGATTTCGGCACCACGCTCGGCCAGCGACTCGACGGCATGCCGCACCACCGCGGCGATGCCCTCCTCGATGCCATCGAAGAAGTACGCCGGGCAGCCGATCCGAGGGCGGACCTCCTTGGCCGGCCGGCCAGGACCGGGCCGATCGGCCAGGACGTCGTGCAGCAGCGCCGCGTCGGCCACCGATCTGGTCAGCCATCCGATGTGGTCCACGGAGGTGCCACCCGGGACCAAGCCATCCGCGTTCACCGCGCCGATCGTCGGCTTGAGTCCCACCACGCCGTTGATCGCCGCCGGCTTGCGGATGGAGCCGCCGCCGTCGGTCCCGATCGCGGCCAGGCTGGAGCCGACCGCCACCGACACCCCGCCGCCGGCCGTGGACCCGCCCGGATACCGGGAGAGATCCCAGGGATTCCGGGTCGGCGGCGCGTTCATGCCGATGCCGAACTCGTGGGTCCGGTGCTTGCCGACGATGATCGCGCCGGCGGCCCGCAGGCGGCGCACCACGGCCGCATCGGCGGCGGGCACGTTGCCCGTCAACACGGCCGATCCCGCCTCGGTCGGCATCTCCCGGGTCGCGATCAGATCCTTGATCCCGATCGGTATCCCGTGCAGCGGCCCCGAGTTCTGCCCCTCGGAGAGCCGCCTGTCGGCATCGCGCGCGGCCGACAGCGCCGCGTCGTAGTCGAGGTACGCGTACGCGTTCACGAGTGGTTCGGTCGCGCGGGCCCGGGCCAGAACCGCTGCCATCAGTTCGACGGCCGATATCCGGCCCGCGCGCAGCGCCGCAGCGGCATCGACGATGGTCAAATCGGCGAGCGAATCCACCGGCTCATCGCCTCCCGGCGTCAGCATTGGCCGCAGACCGCCCGGTCCGCGGGTTCCCAGCCCGCGACCGAGCGCCACAGGCTTTCGGCGCGTTCCTGGGCCGCTGCCATGACTTCCTTCGTGTCGACCGTGAGAACGGCGCGGTCGCGGACCAGGAACTCTCCGTTCACCATCACGCTGTGGATGTCGCTGGACTGGCCCGCGTAGACGAGGTTCGCCACCGGGTCGAGCAGCGGCGCCAGGTGCGGACGTTCGAGGTCCACGAACACCAGGTCGGCGATCTTGCCGGGCTCGATGGATCCGAGGTCGGCCTCCCGGCCGATGGCCCGCGCCCCCTGGATCGTGGCCATCTCGAGCACGTCCATCGCCTTGATGCCGGCAGGTCCGCCGTCGGCGACGCGGTTGACGCAGAGCGCGAACCGCATCGCCTCCACCATGTCGTGCACCATGTTGTCGGTCGCGAGCCCGACCACGGCGCCCAGCCTGCGCAGCTGCGCGGCGGGCGCGATCCAGCCGCTCTTGGCGTTCACCACCGGGATCTGGCAGACGTTGGTGCCCGAGGTCGCGAGGAGCTCGGCGTCGCCGTCCTCGAGGAAGGCGCAGTGACCGGCGATCAGCCCACGCCCCAGAAGTCCTAGGTCGTCGAGGTGCTGGACGGAGTTCCTGCCGGTGAGCCGCCGGACCTGCGCCACCTCTCCCGCGGTCTGGGCGAGGTGGATGAACATCCCGACGCCGCGTCCCTCGGCCAGTAGAGCGGCCTGCTCGAGCAGCCGTGGCGACGCCGTGTCCGGGCCGTGCGGGCCGACCTGGCAGGTGATGCGGCCCCCGTCGTAGCCGTGCCACTCCTCGATGAGCTGGGCGTTGGTCTCCAGCAGCCGCTTGCCCAGATCGGGGTCGTAGCTGTACTCGCCGCCGCGGACGGTGAACAGGTCCGCGTCGTGGACGCGTTCGCTGACGACGGCGCGGATTCCCAGCTCGGCGAGCGCCTTCACGTTGGACAGCGAGTGGATGTAGTTCTCCACGATCGTCGTCGAGCCGAACGCCAACGCCTGCAGGGCGCCGAGCCGGGAGAAGACGTAGGTGTCGTCCGGCCCGAGGATCACGCCCTGCGGGATGTCCTTGCGGTAGACGGGTGCCCCGCCCATGTCGTCACCGATCCCGCGGGTGACCGCGAGCGCGCAGTGGACGTGCAGGTTCACGAAACCGGGCAAGAGCATCTGCCCCCGGGCGTCGATGCGCTCGGCGTCCGGGTACGCCTGCTCCAGCACGGCGCGCTTGCCCACGTCGGCGATGCGGCCGTCGTCCGCGACGGCGACCGCGCCATCGCGGATGACGGAGCGCTCGGCGTCGACCGGGACGACTGTCGCACCACTGATCAGCTTGGTCATTTCTCGCACTTCCTCGTCCTTGAGCTCTCGCGTCTACTGTGGATCCGCGGCGGGTCCGTGATTCGCCCACCAGAACTCGGCGATGTCCTGCCTGCGCGCCCACCAGATCTCGCCCCGGTCCGTCGCTTCGCGGAGGAACTCCCGCAGCGCGTGGGCGCGCGCCGGCTGACCGATGATGCGCGGGTGCAGGCCGATCGACATCAGCTTCGGACGGGTGGCGCCTTCCTCCCACAGGTAGTCCAGCGAACGCCGGCAGTGGTCGAGGAACGCGTCGGGACCCGACAGGGTCTGCCCCGGCAGGAACCGGCCGTCGTTCAACGCGAAGGAGTACGGAACGACGAGGTGGTCCCGGCCGAGCACCGGCACGAAGTAAGGGAGTTCGTCGGCGAAGGAATCGCTGTCGTAGAGGAAGCCGCCCTCCTCGACGAGCAGTTCCCTGGTGTTCACCGACGCCGGTTGCCGGGAGTACCAGCCGCGCGGGCGCACACCGCAGGTCTCCGCGATGGATTCGATCGCCATGCGCAGCCGCTGCCGCTCGGTCTCACAGTCCAATGTGGACACGTTCTCCCAGCGGTAGCCGTGGCAGCACACGTCGTGGCCCGCCTCCTTGATCCAGGCCGCGACCTCGGCGTTCATCTCCAGCGCCGTGGCGCACGCCTGGAACGTGACCGGCAACCGCATCTCGTCGAACATCCGCTGGAGACGCCAGATCCCGGCACGCGCGCCGTACTCGAAGATCGTCTCGTTGCCCAGGTCGCGGACCGGGAGCGGCGGATAGTCGAACTCCTGGGGGATCTCGTTGCGCCCGTCGCCGTTGGCGTAGGAGTACTCCGAGCCCTCCTCGTAGTTGATCACGAGGCAGATCGCGACCCGGGCACCGTTCGGCCACCGGACCGGGAGTCCCTCGCGGCCGTAGCCGACGAGGTCACGGACTTGACCGGTCATCTGCGAACCTCCGCTCCAGGATCGGCCGGCCGGGCCGGCCCTCGGGTTATCAGGCACTCGTCGGCCAGCGGCCCTTGGCGCACCTGCAGTCTCGGGCCGCCGGCGGCGGACATGACGGCGAGCAGCTCGGGCCGGTAGTCGCCCCAGGCGCGGTCATCGGCGCGGCGCCGGCCTCCGACGACCACCGTCTCCAGCCTCATGAGCAGGCACGCGCCCAGGCACATCGGGCACGGCTCGAACGTCGTGAACATGGTGGCGGCAACGGAATTCGCGTCCGGCATCCGGCGAGCGAAGTCGCGCAGGGCCACGACCTCGGCGTGGGCCGTGGGATCGCCGGACGAGGTCGCCTCGTTGCCGCCGCGCCCGACGATCCGCTTGCCCGCGACCACTACCGCGCCGACGGCGAGGTCGCCGCGCCGACCGGCTGCCCGCGCCTCGATGAGCGCTTCCTCCATGAACAACAGCCGAGTATCAGGCTCCACGGTTCTCCGCCTCCCCGACAGTGCGCAGGTCGACGTGCGCCGTCTCCCGGGCGGCCAGGACGCAACCGACCATCAACGCGAGCAGCGCGGCGAGGTACACGGCCACCGGGATCCACGAGTCGAACCGCGCGATGAGGAACGCGCTGATGATCGGCGCCAGCGCCCCGCCGAAAACGCCCGCCAGCTGGAAACCGAGCCCCGCGCCCGTGTAGCGCACTCGGGTCGGGAACAGCTCGGGCACGTAGGCCGCCAGTGGTCCCCACATGGCGGCGATCAGCACGTTCCCCACGACCGGCGCCAAGATCATCAGGACGTTGGAGCCGCTGTGCAGGAAGGAGAAGAACGCGAACACCCACGCCGCGGAGCCGATCGCGCCGATGATCAGGACCGGTCGCCGGCCGATGCGGTCGGCGAGGTGGCCCCAAACCGGGATGGCGAGGGCCTGCGCCGCGGCGCCGAGCAGCACGGCGTTGAGCAGCACCTGCCGGGGCGCGCCCAGCTGAGTAGTGCCGTACACGAGGACGAAGATGTTGAACACGTAGAAGGTGACGTCGCTGCCGATGCGGGAGCGACCGCGATGGCCACCGTGCGCCAATGCCCGGTCACCACGACGAGAAGCGGTGCACGCGACTGCTCGCGCTGCCCGTCTGCCTCTTCGAAGATCGGCGACTCGTGCACCTGGACGCGGATCCACAGGCCGATGACCACGAGGATCCCGCTGGCCAGGAACGGCACTCGCCAGCCCCAGGCGAAGAACGCCTCGTCGGAGACCAGGAACGTGACGAGCGAGAAGACGCCGTTGGCGATGAGCAGGCCGACCGGGCTGGCGATCTGGACCAGCGCGCCGAAGAAGCCGCGCCGCCCGTCCTGGCTGCTCTCCCCCACCATCAGCGCCGCGCCGCCCCATTCGCCGCCGAGCCCGATGCCCTGGACGAAGCGGAGCACCACCAGCAGCACCGGCGCCCAGATCCCCACCTGACCGTAGGTGGGGACCACGCCGATGAGGGTCGTCGCCGTGCCCATGATCACCAATGTCGCGACCAGCACGGCCTTCCTGCCGCGTTTGTCGCCGAAGTGACCGAAGATCACGGCGCCCAGCGGCCGGGTCACGAAGGCCACGGAGTAGGTCGCCAGCGACAACAACGTCGCCGCGACGGGATTGCCCGCCGGGAAGAACAAGGCGGGGAACACCAGCGCCGCGGCGGAACCGTAGATGAAGTGGTCGTACCACTCCAACGTCGTGCCGGCGACGCTTGCCCCGATGACACGACGAAAGGAACCCCGCTGCCGAATCATCGCAGGTGCTTGTGACGTGTCCGAGGAAGAAGTCATGCTCACTCCAAGGAACGGGCGTTCTGCGACCCGGCGCAGAACGAATAGGCGGATACCTGGCGCGAGAACGAAGGACCGGCGCCGATGGCGATGCACCCTCCGGATCCCGGAGGTTCGGGGGTCCTGCGGTGAACTGGTACACCGGAATGAAAGGAAGATTTGGTATCCCGGATACTGGCAGCGGCCCGGGTCGCATGTCAACGTTTTCGTATCCCGGATACCGTCTGTTCACGGCGACACTCAGCCGGAAACATCGCGTTCACCAGTAGAAACAAAGCGAAATCCGTGCCGGATCCGCCGCCTTCTGTCACGTTCAAGTTCTATGCGGAAGAGCTCAAACCGCGCCGGATCGCGTCGACGGTTTCGGCGTTCTGGCGTCGGGATACGGCCGCGCTCGTGACGATCGCCGACCGGTGGAAGGTGCCCGGGAACAGGTGCAGCTCGACCGACACACCGCCGTGCAGCAGGCCGGACGCGTAGTACAAGCCCTCATCGCGCAGTGGGTCGTTCTCGTAAACCGACACATACGCCGGAGGGAGGCCGGAGAGATCACTAGCGCGAGCCGGTGCGGCGTAGGGAGGAACGGTCTCGCCGCAGCCCTCCAGGTAGTGCCGCCAGCTCAGCACCGCATCAGCCCGGTTCCACAGTGGAGTGTCAACGAACGCCCGCATCGAGGCGGTGTCCAGCCGGTCATCGACCTCGGGGGCATCAAGCAGCTGGAAGCACAGTGACAGCCCGCCGCGGTCCCGGACGAGCAGGGTGAGCGCGGCAGCGAGGCCGCCGCCGGCGCTCATCCCGTACACACCGATCCGATCGGCGTCGACGCCCAGCGCCCCGCTTTCGGAAGCGGTCCAGCGCAGCGCGGCCTCGCAGTCCTGCAGGGCGGCCGGATACGGATGCTCCGGCGCCAGCCGGTAGTCGACGGCCACGACGACCGCAGGCACCCGGGCGCACAAATCTACGGCTTGCGCGGTGACCGCATCCAGGCCGCCCATCACGAATCCACCGCCGTGCAGCAGGAGCAAAGCAGGCAGCGGGCCGGTGGCAGCGGGCGGCCTGCAGACCCTGACCTGCACGGAGCCGTCATCCGCACCAGGCACCGCGTGGTCGGTCATGACGACCTCGCCCGGCGCCACGTCCGCGGCCAACTGCCGCATCCGGGCGCGAGCCCCGGCGAGGTCCTGGATGTGCAAGTCGGGCAGCGCGGGCAGGGCCGCTGCCAGTTCGGGATCCAGGTACACGTTGGCCACCCCCTTGCCGACGTCACCGCATTGTCCGACCAGAGCAGCCGACCCGGCCACCGCTGCGCCTCGGCTCAGCGCTCGCCCGTGCGCACCGCACCCGCGCTCGCCGCGACCATCGAGGTGACCAACACCGACGAGTGGCTCATCGCGATAGCCGCGGGCCGGGCCGTGGGGATCTCGACGTCGGCCACCCCGAGCAACCACGCGCACCCGTCGCTGGTCTACCGCCCGCTCGCGGACGCGCCAACCGTTCCGGTCGTCCTCGCCTGGCGCGAGGGCCTGGGGCACCCGGCCATCCCGGACCTCCTGGCGCTCGCGCACGAGGTCCTCGCGGCCCGGCATTCCGGACACACCGCCCGCTAGGCCTCCGGGTATACCAAAAGCTAATCCGATCAAGCTGACGCGAAGCAAGTCGTGGGCGTTTCGAACCGGGCGACTCATTTGGTATACAGAACGCCCGAAGCTTGGACATCTAGGAGCTCGTGATGTGCCTCGACCCAACCCCGCCGCCGCCCAGCAGCGTCACCCGACGCGGGGTGCTCGCAGCAGCCGCTGTGCTGGCCGGAACCGCCGCCCTGACCACCGCGCCCCGCTCAGCCGAAGCCGCTCCGCGGCCCGCCCCGAACGGCGGCGACCTGGTCATCGAGGGCGGCACACTGCTCGATCCGGCGACCGGTGAGGTCATCGAGGACGGCGTCGTCGTGATCAGCGAGGGCATCGTCCGCGCGGCCGGTTCCCGCGACCGCGTCCAGGCACCCGCCGACGCCCCTCGCCTCGACGCGCGCGGCCACTGGGTCCTGCCCGGCCTGATCGACGCGCACATCCACCTCAACACCGCATCCGAGGCCGGCGACGCCGTCCGCAAGGGCGCCACCACCGCCCGCAGCGGTTCGACGAACTTCTACCAGGACATCGCCGTGCGCGAGCTGGCTTTCCAGGCGCCGCGGCAGGCTCCGCACCTGAAGGCCGCGGGCGTCTTCGTCACCCCGGATCTCGGCGACACCGTCCTCGCCGACCCCGACCTCACGCCGCTCGCCCGGCTCAAGGACGGCGTCCGCTCGCCGGAGGCGCTGCGACGCGTCGTCGAGGTGAACCTCGCCCGTGGCGCCGACGTGATCAAGACGCGGGTCAACGAGCGGGCCGGGCTGCCCGAGCAGGATCCGCAGACGCAGGTCTACTCCTACGAGCAGCTCGCCGAGGTGGTGGCCGCGGCCCGGAAGCGCGGCAAGGGCGTCCTGTGCCACAGCTACAGCGAGAAGGGCTGCCATGACGCGGTGACCGCGGGCATCCGTTCGCTGGAGCACGGCGTCTTCGTCGGCGAACGGACCCTGCACGAGATGCGCCGCAGGGACACCTACTTCACCCCGACGCTGACCGCGATGGCCGGTCTCGCCGAGTCCTCCAACCCGGTCCTGGCCGAACGCGGACGCACCTACCTGCCCATCCTCAAGGACGCCGTCCGCACCGCCCACGAGATGGGCGTGCCGCTCGCCGCCGGTACCGACTCCTCGGGCGGCGACGTCGACCCGATCGGCCGCGAGGTGCAGCTGATGCACGAAGCCGGCCTGCCCGCGCTCGACGCCATCCGGACCGCAACGACCTCCGCCGCCAGGCTCCTCGGCGTGGAGGGCGCTGCGGGCCGGCTCGCCGCCGGCTACCAGGGCAACGCCATCGTCGTCGCGGGCGACCCCCACCGCGACCTCTCCGTCCTCATGTCGCCGGTGCACGTCGTGCGCTCGGGCCTGGTCGTCTAGTCCTACGCGCCTTTCAGCGTGGCGGGCCGTGGTCGAATCCTCGGCCCGCCACGGCATTTCAGCAGAGCTCCGTCTCTTGTGGACGATTCCGGTGAGGGCCCGCACGTACCTGCCGGTCCGACGGTGGAGTCCGCGAGGCGGGAATCACGAGCGATCCACGGCGGGGCTTTGCTATAGTCGAGCCGTGCGATTCCACTACTTCCTCTGAGAGCGCCGACCTCGGCAGCGGACAGCCTTTGGCGGGTCCGCGCTGAGCACGTCGGTCGTTGAACGCACTTCTTTTCCGGATCCTCATCGCCCAGCGCGGGACTGTGCTCGGTGCGCGCGGGATCCGTTCTCGGAGGAATCGTGTCCACTCGCATCGTCCTACCGGCCCGCGCCCAATCCCACCTCAGCGCCGCCGAAATCCACCTCGCCCGCGGCGGTCGCGCCGTGCTCGCCGGCGCCGACCTGACGGTTTCCGCAGGCGACCGGCTCGGCGTGGTCGGCGGCAACGGCGCAGGCAAGACCACCTTGCTGCAGGTGCTCGCCGGGTACCTCGTTCCCGACAGCGGCACCGTGCACCGGGTCGGCACCATCGGCGTCGCCGACCAGGAGATCCCGGTCGACGACGGACGCACCGTCGGCGACCTCATCGACCTCGAACTCGCCGATGCGCGTCGAGCCCTGCAAGAGCTCGAAGCGGCGACCGCGGCACTGGTCGAGGAACGCCCAGGCGCCGACGAGCAATACGCCGAAGCGCTGGCCGCCGCGGAGTCCCTGAACGCCTGGGACGCCGACCGCCAGGTCGACATCTCGCTGGCCGCTCTCGGAGCCGTCGCCGACCGCGCCCGGCCGCTGAACACGTTGTCGGTCGGCCAGCGCTACCGGGTCCGGTTGGCCTGCCTGCTCGGCGCCGGGCACGACCTGCTGCTGCTCGACGAGCCGACGAACCACCTCGACGCGGCCGGGCTCGAACACCTGACGGCGCGACTGCGCGAACACCCGGGCGGCGTCGTGCTCGTCAGCCACGACCGCGCGCTGCTCGCGGACGTCGTCACCTCGGTGCTCGACCTCGACCCGACCAGGGACGGCCGGCCGCGGACCTACGGCGGCGGGTATCTCGGCTACCAGCAAGGGAAACGGGCCGAACGCGAACGCTGGGAGAGCGAATACAGCGCACAGCAACGCGAGCACCAGCGACTCGCCGACGAGCTCTCGGCGGCGCAGGACCGCCTGTCCACCGGGTGGCGTCCGGACAAGGGCACCGGCAAGCACACCCGCGCCACGCGGGCGCCCGCACTCGTGCGTGCGGTCCACCGGCGCCAGGAGGACCTCGACGCGCACCGCGTGGACGTGCCCGCACCGCCGCTGCGGTTCCAGGCCCCGGAGCTCGGGAACATGCCTGGAGTTCCGCTTCTGCACGCCGACGAAGTGACCCTGCGCGGGCGGCTGGAGCAACCCCGGTCGCTGCTGTTGCGGTCGGGCGAACGCCTCGTCATCACCGGGCGCAACGGTGCCGGGAAGTCGAGTCTGCTGTCGCTGCTCGCGGGTGAGCTCCAGCCGACGTCAGGTGCCGTGGTGCGCAACGATGCGGCGCGGGTCGCGTGGCTCGCGCAGGAGTCGCCGGCTCCGGCACGGCTTATCGCCGGTGATGCCTACGAGCGGGCCGTCGACGAGCTCGTCGTGTCCGGGCGGCTCACCGGCGACGCGATCCCGCTGTCGGAGCTCGGGCTGCTGCCGGATGCCGCCGTCGGCCGACCGGTCACCGAGTTGTCGATCGGTCAGCAGCGCCGGCTGCAACTCGCGATCGCACTGGCCGCACGCCCGCACGTGCTGCTGCTCGACGAGCCGACGAACCATCTATCGACGACGCTGGTCGACGAGCTCACCGATGCGCTGGTCGCGACCTCGGCGGCGATCGTGGTCGCCACCCACGACAGGCAACTGCTGCGCGACACCGCGAACTGGCCGCAACTGCGGCTCTGACCCATCGCGCGGCTCCGCTCGCACCGGAGTGGAGCCGCGCTGATCACCGCCGGCGCGGCGGTACGGCGTCCCCGGCCGGGGCGTTGCTGCGGCCGTAGTGGTGCGTGGTGAACATGTAGATCACTCCGATGGCGACGACGATGCCGCCGGAGAGCAGCACGATGTAGTTGTCGTACCAGGCGGCCTGCGGCGTTCGTGGCCACGAGATGTTCACCATCGCGCCGATGCCGTAGGCCAGTGCCACGACGTTGACCAGCAGCCCCCACCGGCCGAGGGTGAACTCGCCCGTCGGCCGCCAGCCCTTCAGCCGGGCGCGCAGGGCGGCGAGCACGACCATTTGGAACGCCAGGTAGATCCCCAGGATCGCGAACGAGACGATCTTGGTGAGCGCGTCGGTGGAGACCAGCGATCCCAACGCGATCAGCACCGGGACCACCCCGGCCAGCAGGAGCGCGTACGGCGGCACGTGGCGGGCGTGGGAGAAGCGGCGCAGCACCTTGTACCCGATGATCATCTCGTCGCGGGCGTAGGAGTAGGTCAGCCGGCCGGCCGCCGCCTGCAGGCTGATCGTGCAGGACAGGAACGAGATCAGCACAATGCCCATCACCGCTCGCGCGCCCACGGCGCCGAAGGCGCTGTTGAGCACGTTGATCAGCGGATCGGGGTCTTCGCCGGAGATGACCTTGCCGAAATCGGGCACCGCCAGGAGCAGGGTCAGGCACGCGAACGTCGCCGCGGCGCCGCCGATGTAGATGGTGCGCCGCATCGCCTTCGGCACGTTGCGGCCCGGGTGCGGGACTTCCTCGGCGGTGTCGCCGCAAGCCTCGAAGCCGTAGTACTGGTAGAAGCCGATGATCGCGGCCGCGAGGAACACCGGCAGGTAGGAACCGGTCCCGCCGGCGCCGAAGTTGTCGAACAACACCCCCAGGCCGTGGAAGCGGTGGGTCGTCAGCAGCCAGATGCCCACGAACAGCGCGCCCAGCAGTTCGGCGGTGAACCCGATGATCGCGGCCATCGACAACACCTTCGTGCCGCCGTAGTTGATCAGCGTGGCCACGACGATCAGCGCGATCGTGCACAGCACGTTGTTGATCACGGTCGGCTGGAAGCCGAACAGCAGGGCGATGTAGGGCCCGGCGCCGTAGGCGACGCTCGTGATCGTCACCAGCAACGCCATCAGGTAGACCCAGCCGGACATCCATGCCCAGCGCTTCCCCCACAACCGCCGGGACCAGGGGTAGATCCCGCCGGCCAGCGGGTACTGCGCGACGATCTCCCCGAACACCAGGGCGACCATGAACTGCCCGGCGCCGGCGAGCAGGAAGCTCCAGATCATCGGCGGCCCGCCGGCGGCCAGTGCGACCCCGAACAACGTGTAGGTGCTCACCACCGGTGACAGGTAGGTGAACCCGAGGGCGAAGTTCGCCCACAGGCTCATCTCCCGGCGGAATTCGGAGGTGTAGCCGAGCTCGCTCAGCCGCGCGTCGTCGCTGCTGGATTTGCTGTCCGAAGTGGACATCGCGGCCCCCTCGGTCGGGTTCGGACCAGGTCGACCGCGGTGTTCGCGCTCGCGTCGAACGGGTCGGCGACCGCTAGGCTGACACCTCGCGAATCGGCCCCCGTCCGTTCACGAACAAATCTGGCACCCGGACCACCTTCGTGAACGCGGATACCCGAATAGTCCCCCGCCACGCGGCGTCTAGCTACTCGAACGCCGCAGGTCACGCACCGTGCCGATCACCTCAGGCCTGATACCTCGGCCTTCGCGTCGTTGCGCAACGCGTCGCGCAGCACCTCGCGGTAGACATCGGCGGAGGCGGCCATGGCGACCGTGGCGGTGACGGGCGCGGTCGACCACGGGCGGGTGTCGACGATCATCTGGCCGAGCGTCCGGTCACCGCCGGTCTCCACGTCCACGTGGTAGGAGCCCGAGTCCGTGATGACGTCCGGCCGCACCAGGTACGCGATGCAGAGCGCATCGTGCACCGGCACGGCAGTCGCCGCCGGATCGTCCTGCTGTTCCTCGATCCGGTGGCGGATCAGCCGGCTCGCCGCCGTTCCCGCCGGAGTGCCGAACTCGTCGAACTCCTCGCAGTCGGTCGCGGTCAGCGGCGCGCTGTGCGTGGCGTCCAGGGGGATCACCACGCTGTCGCGGATGCCGGCGGAGAAGACCCGCAGGGTGTTCGGCAGCGCGACGTTGCCGTTGGCGGTCGAGAGCGCGATCAGCTCCAGCTCCGGGTGGAGCGCCGCAGTCATGATCGCGACGGCGTCGTCGGACCCGGTGTCGCAATCGAGCACGAGCCCCGTGGTCACGGGAAAGCCTTTCTCATTCGGGATTTCCCATCACCGTACCGAGACACCACCCCAGCGCCCCGCGCTGAGCCCCGGCCGCTATTCCAGTCCACGTTGGACAGTGCTTTGCTCCTCTTCGAGCATGGCTGCGAAAGCGTCCTCGGAGAACTCGCGGTTCGCCGCGGGATCGCGTTCGGCGGATTCGTGCTCGGGCATTCCTTCCCCTACTGGTGAGTGCGTTGCGTGGTGACGATCCGGTGGACCAGGCGAGCGGCCGTTCGAGCGGTGCGGTTGTCGATGTCGAGCTCGGGATTGAGCTCCGCGACATCGCACAGCGCCAGCTTGCCGCTGGCCGCCACCCGCTCGCACACGTGCTGGATCGTCTCCAACGGGACGCCGTAGGCGGCCGGGGCGCTCACGCCGGGCGCGACCGCCGCGGGCAGCACGTCGAGGTCGATCGTCAGGTAGACGACGTCGCAGCCGATCAGGAACCGGTCCACGAATTCGTCCACCACGGCCAGGTTCGCCGGGCCGCAGTGGTCGTCGAGCAGGTAGGCCACGCCCAGTTCGCCGGCGGTGTCGAACAGGGCTTCGGTGTTGCTCGGCTGGCTGATGCCCAGCACCGAGTAGTGCAGGTTCTCGCCGCGCTGCCGCTCCCGTTCGGCCATCTGCCGGAACGGCGTGCCGGAACTGGGAGTTTCGTCGGCGCGGAGGTCGAAGTGCGCGTCGAGGTTGAGCACGCCGAGCTTCGCGCCGGAGCGCACCCGCGCCGATTCGGCGATGCCGAGGTAGCTGCCGTAGGCGATCTCATGGCCGCCGCCGAAGACGACGACGAACCGGTCGTCGTCGAGCAGGCCCGTCACGACCCGGCCGAGCCGTTCCTGCCCGGCTTCCAAAGCATCGCCGGTGACCTCGACGTCGCCCACGTCCGCAGCTTCCACCGGCGCGGGCAGTGCCATCGAGGCCAGCGCCTCGCGGATGGCTCGCGGGCCGTCCGCCGCTCCCGGGCGGCCCTTGTTGCGGCGGACGCCTTCATCGCTGCGGAACCCGAGGAACGCGACGTCCGCGTTCCCGGCGCCGACGACGTGGTGCCACCTGAGGTGCTGGGAACCCGGGCCGTCGTCGCGGCCGCTCCAGCGCTGCGGCGCGCGGTTCACCGCCTCACCGATCACTTTCCACTCCTGTAAGTCCAATGTGGTCGGCAAGACCCGGAGGCGTCGCCGCCCCCGGGCCCCGCCTGCTCACGCATCGAGCATCGGGATCCGCACGCCGCGCTCCCTGGCGACGTCGGTCGCGTGCTCGTAGCCGGCGTCGACGTGGCGCAG
The DNA here is from genome assembly GCF_040655595.1 of Saccharopolyspora sp. NPDC050389. Lineage (NCBI taxonomy): Bacteria > Bacillati > Actinomycetota > Actinomycetes > Pseudonocardiales > Pseudonocardiaceae > Saccharopolyspora > Saccharopolyspora sp. NPDC050389. Next base: position 10,315 of record NZ_JBFAKG010000073.1, on the reverse strand, counting down.
CACGCCCATGCCCGGGTCGTTGGTGAGCACTCGGGTCAGCTTCTCGGCGGCCAGGTCGGTGCCGTCGGCGATGCAGACCTGCCCGGCGTGGATGGAGCGGCCCATGCCGACCCCGCCGCCGTGGTGGATCGACACCCACGACGCGCCCGACGCGGTGTTGACCAGCGCGTTCAGCAGCGGCCAGTCGGCGATCGCGTCGGAGCCGTCCAGCATCGACTCGGTCTCCCGGTAGGGCGAGGCGACCGAACCGGAGTCGAGGTGGTCGCGGCCGATGGCGACCGGGGCGGACAGCTCGCCGGAGGCGACCATCTCGTTGAACTTCAGGCCGGCGCGGTGGCGGTCGCCGTAGCCCAGCCAGCAGATCCGGGCGGGCAGGCCCTCGAAGGCGACCCGCTCGCCGGCCATCGTCAGCCACCGGTGCAGGTGCTCATTCTCCGGGAACAGCTCCATGATCGCCTTGTCGGTGGCCGCGATGTCCGCGGGATCACCGGACAGCGCCGCCCACCGGAACGGGCCGAGGCCCTCCTCGAACAGCGGCCGGATGTGCGCGGGCACGAAACCCGGGAACGCGAAGGCCCGGTCGTAGCCGGCCTTGCGGGCCTCGTCCCGGATGGAGTTGCCGTAGTCGAAGACCTCGATGCCCTTGTCCAGGAAGCCGACCATCGCCTCCACCTGGGCTGCCATCGACTTGCGGGACCGCTCGGTGAACGCCGCCGGGTCCTGCTCCGCCAACGCCGCCCACTCATCGAGCTCGACGCCCACGGGCAGGTAGGAAAGCGGGTCGTGCGCGGAGGTCTGGTCGGTGACGATGTCGATCGGCGCGTCCATCTCCAGCAGCTTCGGGAACACCTCGGCGGCGTTGCCCGGCAGCCCGATCGACAGCGGCTTGCGCTGGTCCCGGGCCTCCTTCGCGAGCCGCAGCGCGTCGTCGATGTCGTCGGCGCGGACGTCGAGGTAGCGGTGTGCGATGCGGCGCTCGATGCGCGCCGGGTCGCACTCCACGCAGATCGCGACGCCCTCGTTCATGGTCACCGCCAGCGGCTGCGCGCCGCCCATGCCGCCGAGCCCGGCGGTCAGCGTGATGGTGCCCGCGAGGGTGCCGCCGAAGCGCTTGCGGGCGACCGCGCCGAAGGTCTCGTAGGTGCCCTGCAGGATGCCCTGGCTGCCGATGTAGATCCACGACCCGGCGGTCATCTGGCCGTACATCGTCAGCCCCAGCGAGTCGAGGCGGCGGAACTCCTCCCAGTTCGCCCAGTCGCCCACCAGGTTCGAGTTTGCGATCAGCACCCGCGGCGCCCACTCGTGGGTGCGCAGCACGCCGACCGGCTTGCCGGACTGCACCAGCAGCGTCTCGTCCTTCTCGAGGGTCTTGAGGGTCTCCGCGATCGCGTCGAAGGCCGCCCAGCTCCGCGCCGCCTTACCGGTGCCGCCGTAGACCACCAGGTCGTCGGGTCGTTCGGCGACCTCGGGGTCGAGGTTGTTCATCAGCATCCGCAGGGCGCCTTCCTGCTGCCAGCCGCGGCAGTTCAGGTCGGCGCCGCGTGGCGCGCGAATGGTGCGGGCGTCTTCGTTGGTCATGTGCTGCTCCAGGTTCGAGCCGTTCTCGTTCGTCCCATCAGATCCCGCGCGGCGCCCGGCCGACAGCACGAAGCCGGGCCTTTCTCGGATCCGAGACACCTGCTTCGCGGCGCTCAGGCCGCCGGGCGCGGGTCGCGGCCGGAGATGGCCGCCGTCAGCTTGGCGGCGCCGCCGCGCATCGCCTCGCCGACCGCGGCCGGCTCGTTGCGCTCGTGGAACCGGCTCCACGTGGTGCTCAACGCCGCCACCGGCCGTCCACTGTGGTCGAACACCGCGGCGCCCACGGAGCGCAGGCCCGGCGCGACCAGCTCCACCTCCTCCGACCAGCCGCGCTCCCGGTCGACCGCCAGCCCCTCCCCCAGCTCCGCCAGCGTCCGGGGGCCGCGACCGGTGCGGGTGATGAAGTCGCTGCGGTGCGGGAACACCGCGCGGATCTGCGCGTCGGTGCTGCCGGCGAGGATCGCGCGGCCGTTGGCGGTCAGGTGCGCGGGCAGCCGCACGCCGACGTCGGTGATCAGCGAGACGTCGGCACCGGAGGTCGGCTGTTCCTTCAGCAGGTACACCGTTTCCGCGCCGTGCAGGATGCCGAGGTGCACGGTTTGCCCGAGGCTGCGGGCCAGTCGGCGCAGGATCGGCGCGGCCCGCCGTTCCAGGGGCTCGTGCCGCAGGTAGGCGGAGCCGATCTCGAACGACACCACCCCGAGCCCGTAGGCCTGCTCCGCCGCCAGGTACACCACGAATCCCTTGTCCACCAGGACCGACAGGATGTGGTACAGCGACGAGCGCGGAACGCCGAGATCCCGGGCGAGGCTCGCCGCGCGCACCGGCCCGGGTGCTTCGGCGAGCCGGACGAGGACGTCCAGCGCCCGCCCGACGGCCGGCGACGCGCTCGACTCCGCCACCTCATCCACCTCCCGCGACGGCACGATTCTCGCGGATCCGGTTGCGCATCGCCGCCCAGTAGATCGCGCCGGGCACCACCAGCCCGAGCAGCCACGCGATGTCCGCGCCGCCGAGCAGCGGAACCATGAAACCGGTGAACACCTTCTCCACGTTGGAGAACGGGATCTGCACGACGATGCCGAAGAAGTAGGCGACCAGCGCGGGAACGCACCAGCGGCCGTAGCTCCCGTCCGGGTCGTACATCGCGTCGAGGTCGTATTTCTCCTTGCGCAGGAAGTAGAAGTCGACCAGGTTGATCGCGCTCCACGGGGTGAGGAAGTACAGCAGGAAGTGCAGGAACAGCACGAAGTTCGACAGGAAGTCACCGCGCCCCAGCACCGCGAGCACGCCGCCGAGGACGCCGACGAGCGCGATGTAGCCGACCCGGGTCGCCTGCGAGAGCACTGCCCTGCGCGTGAACGCGGTCAACGTGGTGGCCACCGTCATGTAGCCGCCGTAGATGTTGAGCACGTTGATGGTGAGCTTGCCCAGGGCGACGGCCAGCAGCAGCGGCAGCACCAGCGCCTCGCCGCCCAGCCCCACCACGTAGGTGACCTCGTGGCCCTTGAACTCCTTCCCCGCCACCGCGTACGCCAGCGCGCCGAAGGACATCGCCCAGGTCGCGCCGAGCGCGGTTCCGCCGTAGGTCCACCAGAACGTCGCCCGGATCGAGGTGCTCGCCGGGAGGTAGCGGGAGGTGTCCGCGACGTACGGTCCGAAGGTGAGCTGCCAGGACGCGGTCAACGACAGCGCGAGCAGGAACGCGGGCAGGTCGAGCTCCGCGTTCGCCAGCACCGGCCCGAGATCGTGCGTGGTGACCAGCCGGAACGTCAGGTACACGAACACCACGACCGACACCAGCGACGCCAGCCAGCCGAAGCGGTGGATCAGCCGGTATCCGATGATCGCGATCAGCGCCGACAGCGCCGCGTAGAGCAGGATGCTGGCGTCCAGTGGCAGTCCGGTGATCGCGGCGAGCGCCTGGCCTCCCAGCACGTTGCCGCTGGCGAAGTAGCCGAGGTACATCAGCACCACCAGGACCAGCGGCAGCACCGCGCCGTACACGCCGAACTGCGCGCGGCTCTGGATCATCTGCGGGATGCCGAGCTTCGGGCCCTGCGCCGCGTGCAACGCCATCGGCACGCCGCCGATGGCGTTGCCCAGCGCGATGGCCAGCAACGCCCACAGCGGGTGCAGGCCCACGAGCACGGTCAGCGCGCCGGTGACGGCCGAGGTGATCTGCATGTTGCCGGCGAACCACAACGTGAACAGGCTGCGCGGGTTGCCGTGCCGCTCGCCGTCCGGGATCGGGTCGATCGACCTGCGCTCGACCTGCAACGGTCCCGCCATTCGCCCTCCTAGCGCCGCGAAATCGGTTCGTTCCATTAGTCGCCGCGCGGATGCCGAGGGCAATCCCCGACTCGAAGCAGTTGTCCAGAATGACAGACAGTCCGGGCGCGGGAGAGGTCACGCCTCTCCCGCGCCCGGACTACGGCCGAAAGCCCGGTCTGCGAAGGGTTCTCAGTCGAGTGCGCCGATGATTTCCTCGACGGCGTCGACCAGCGCGCCGGACCGGCACAGCTCGACGGCGGACTCCATCTCCGGTGCCAGGTGCCGGTCCGCGCCCGGACCGGCGACGTGCTCACGGAGGCGGTCGCGCACGGCACCGGTGGCGGGCGACGGGGTCAGCGGCTGCCGCATGTCCATGGCGCGCGCCGCGGTGAGCGCCTCGATCGCCAGGACGCGGGTGAGGCCGTCGACCGCGCGGCGGAGCTTGCGGGCCGCGGACCAGCCCATCGAGACGTGGTCCTCCTGCATCGCCGAGGACGGGATCGAGTCGACGCTGGCCGGGACGGCGAGGCGCTTGAGCTCGGAGACGATCGCGGCCTGGGTGTACTGGGCGATCATGTGTCCGCTGTCCACGCCGGGGTCGTCCGCGAGGAACGGCGTCAACCCGTGGTTCCTGGCGGGGTCCAGGAACCGGTCGGTCCGGCGCTCGCTGATGCTGGCCAGGTCCGCGGCGACGATGGCGAGGAAGTCCAGCACGTAGGCGACGGGGGCGCCGTGGAAGTTGCCGTTGGATTCCACGCGGCCGTCGAGGGTGACCACGGGGTTGTCCACGGCGCTGGCGAGCTCGACCGCCGCCACCGACTCGGCGTGGGCGAGGGTGTCGCGGACGCCGCCGGCGACCTGCGGCGCGCAGCGCAGCGAGTAGGCGTCCTGGACGCGGGTGCAGTCGGGACCGGCGTGGCTGGCCACGATGCCCGAATCGGCGAGCACGCGCCGCATGTTGGCCGCGGCGGCGGCCTGGCCGGGATGCGGGCGCAGTGCCTGCAGGTCGGCGGCGAAGACGCGGTCGGTGCCGAGCTGGGCTTCCACGCTCATGGCGGCGGTGATGTCGGCCAGCTTCACCAGCTTGCGCAGGTCGTGGCAGGCGAGCACGAGCTGGCCGAGCATGCCGTCCGTGCCGTTGATCAGCGCGAGCCCTTCCTTCTCCGCGAGCTCGACCGGGGCGATCCCGGCGGCCGCGAGGGCTTCGGCGGCGGGCAGCGAGCGGCCTTCGGCGTCCCGCACGCGGCCTTCGCCCATCAGGGCGAGCGCGGCGTGCGCGAGCGGCGCGAGGTCGCCGGAGCAGCCCAGGCTGCCGTACTCGTGGACCACGGGCGTGATCCCGGCCGACAGCATCGCGGCGTAGGCGGCGGCGATCTCGGGGCGGACGCCGGTGCGGCCGGTGGCCAGGGTGGACAGGCGCAGCAGCATCAGCGAGCGGATGACCTCCCGCTCCACCTCCGGGCCGCTTCCGGCGGCGTGCGAACGGACGAGGCTCTTCTGCAGCTGCCGGCGCAGTTCCACCGGGATGTGGCGGGTCGCGAGCGCGCCGAAACCGGTGGAGATCCCGTAGACCGGCTTCGGCTCTTCGGCGAGGCGCTCGATCCGGCCGCGGGTCGCCGCGAGGGCTTGGCGGGCTTCCTCGGAAAGCTCCACCCGCGCGCCGTCACGGGCGACGCGGACGACGTCGGCGGGGCTGACGGGGCCGACTCCCACGACCACCGGCTGGGTGGCGGTTTCCGCGCTGGCTTCGGTACGGCTGAGCATGCTCAATGTTGTTCTTCCTCGTAGTTGGGACGTCGCGCACGATTCATCCGGCTGGTGGTGCCCGGTGAAGCATATGGTTGTCTATACAGCTGCGTGTTCGGAGGTCAGCCGGTGCCGGCTTCGGACGCGGCGAGCCGATCGCCATCGGAACTCCCGCCGGAGGTGTTGCGGCGGTCGACGCCGAGCTTGTAGAAGATCGTCAGAACGACGAGCCACACGGCCCCGACGACGAGCGCCACGCGGGTGTCCGCGGAGAACGCCAGCAGGACGAAGACGAAGATCAGGAAGGCGATCGCGGCGATCTGCGCGTACGGCCACAGCGGCGCCGGGAACTTGAGCTCCGACACTTCGGCCGCGCTCATCTTCCGGCGGGCCTGGAAGTGCGCCAGCATGATCATCAGCCAGACCCAGACCGTGGCGAAGGTCGCGATGGAGGCGATGATCGTGAAGACGTTCTCCGGGACGACGTAGTTGAGCACCACCCCGACCAGGAGCGCGCCGGTCATGATGACCACGGTCATCCAGGGCACGCCGTTGCGCGAGACCCGGCCCATGATCGCCGGCGCCTGGCCGCGCTCGGCCATGCCGAACAGCATGCGGCCGGCCCCGAAGATGTCGCTGTTGATGGCCGAGAGCGCGGCGGTGATCACCACGACGTTGAGGACGGTCGCCGCCGAGGTCAGCCCGAGGCTCTCGAAGATCTGCACGAACGGGCTGCCCGAGGAGCTGATCGACTGCCACGGGGTGATCGACATGATCACGCCGATGGTCAGCACGTAGAACAGCAGCACGCGCACCGGAACGCTGTTCACCGCGCGCGGAATGGTCTTGTGCGGCTCCTCGGCCTCCCCCGCGGTGACGCCGATGATCTCGGTGCCGCCGAAGGCGAACATGACCACGGCGAAGGAGAGCAGGAAGCCCTCGATGCCGTTGGGGAAGAACCCGCCGTGCGACCACAGGTTGCTCACGCCGGTTTCCGCCTGGCCGCCGGTGAAGCCGAAGACGAGGATGGCGATGCCGCCGAGGATCATCGCGATGATCGCGGCGATCTTGATCACGGAGAACCAGAATTCGAGCTCGCCGAAGACCTTGACGCTCAGCAGGTTCACCGCGCCGATGACGAACAACGTGGCCAGCACCCAGATCCACCGCGGCACGTCGGGGAACCAGAATCCCATGTAGACGGCCAGCGCGGTGACGTCGGCGATGCAGACGATGATCATCTCGAAGGTGTAGGTCCAGCCGGTCAGGAAGCCCGGCAGGCGTCCCAGGTGCCGGCTGGCGTATTCGCCGAAGGAGCCGGGCACCGGGTCGGCCACGGCCATCTCGCCGAGCGCCCGCAACACCACGAAGACGACGGCGCCGCCGATCAGGTAGGCCAGCAGCACCGAGGGGCCGGCCTGGCTGATCGCCTCGGAAGAGCCGTAGAACAGGCCGGTGCCGATGGCCGAGCCGAGGGCGATGAAGCGGATGTGCCGTGCCGTGAGGCCACGGGTCAGTGCCGCCGCGCCTTTTCTCACCTTTTCCTCCCTGCGGGAACCACGTTGTTCCCTCCGTTGCAACCGGAACCGCCGGCTGTGCTGCCGGGCACAATCCGAGGCGGTGCGATATGTATAGTGCTGTATATACAGCTCGTCAAGAGGCCGTTCCGAAATCCGGGCGGAACGCATGGGCAATCCGGACAAACCACTGGCGACCAGGGAGGATCCGAGGGATCAGGTCGCGTCGAAGGTGCCTTCGAGCCGGTATCGCGAGCCGGGATGCAGCAACCGGGCGGTGCTGACGAGCCGGCCCTCCGACCAGGTGCGCCGGTGGATCAGCAGGCACGGCTCGACTTCCTCGATGCCCAGCAGCGCGCAGTCCTCGGCGGTGCCCAGCACCGCCTCCACGACGTGCTCGCCCTTGCCCAGCGGCGCTATCCGCGACAGGTAGCTGTTCGGCGTCTGCGTGGCGAAGTCCTGGTCGAGGTACTCCGGGGCGAGGTCGGGATTGACGTGGCGGTCTTCGAGCTGGATCGCGATGTCGTCCTCGAAGTGCACCACCAGCGAGTGGAACACCGGCCGGCCCTCGGTTATCCCGAACAGGCGGTGCATCCGCAGATCGGCGGGCTCCGCCCGGAGCAGCACCACATCGGTCCGGTGCCGGTGCCCGCGCCGCTGGACCTCGTCGGCGATGTTGCGCACCTCGTACAACGCGGAACTGCTCTTGCGCTCGGCGACGAACGTCCCCACGCCCGCGAGCCGGACGATCAGCCCCTCCGAGCTCAGCTCGCGCAGCGCGCGGTTGATGGTCATCCGCGACAGCCCCAGCGCGTTCACCAGCTGGCTCTCCGACGGCAGCAGCTCGCCCTCGGGCCACCGCCCGGTGCCGATCTGCTCGATGATCACGTCCTTGAGGCGGCGGTACGCGGGCGCGGACTCGCGGCGGCTCTCGCGGAACAGCACGCCGACGTCCAACGCATCAATGGCCACCGGTCACCGCCCACCTCGGGAATCAATCATCCGCCCGCGCCCAGCTTATCCCGCACGTCTCCGGCCGAAGCGCCCCGGGAGCAGCGGAAGCCCCGCACCGGCGAAAGCGGCGTCGTGGCACGACTACTGCTTGCGGGCCACACCGCCGGTCATGAAACGGGCCGCGATGGACGTGGCGTCGGTGACGGGCGTGTCCGGGCGCCACAGCGGCAGCGGGACGATCCCGGGCGTGAGCAGCTCCAGTCCGGTGAAGAACCGAGCGAGCTCAGCCGGAGTCCGGACCCGTCCCGTGCCCAGCTCGGACAGCAGCACGCGCTCGAGCTCGGCCGACTCCGGCGCATCGCCGAGCCGCGTGAAGTTGGTGATGAAGAAGAACGAACCCGGCACGACCGCCTCGCGCAAGGTGTCGACGATGCCGTTGGGGTCCTCCTCGTCGAGGAGGTGGTGCAGGATGCCGCACAGCATCACGCACACCGGCCGGTCGAAATCGATCAGATCGCGCACGTCGGGGTGGTCCAGCACCTCGCGCGGCCGACGGATGTCCGCGGTGGCCACCCTCATGTTCGCGTCGTTGGCCAGGATGGCGGGGCGTGCGCGAGCACGATGGGATCGATGTCGACGTACACGACGCGCGCCTCGGAGTTGGCCTCCGGAAAGGACGCCGACATGGTAGCCGCCCGGACGCACATGGTCATCGGAGTGCCGATCACCCTTAGGATGCCCTGGTGGGAGAAGCGAACCTCGTGTTGAGCTACGTCGAAGTCCTGATCTGGCCCCTGCTGGTAATCGCGCTGGCCTTGATCGCAGCCCGGCTGATCGCACGAGGATTCCCGCGCAATCCGGAACGACCCGCACTTCGGGCAGACGTGGCATGGGTGCGCCAGGACGACGCTACGCGCGTCACGACCGCGCATGAGGACTCGGACTGGCTGGCTTCGCTGGGTGGCAGCCCACCACCCAATCCTGCCGTGCATCTGCAGCAGGCAGTCCGCGTCAGCCCGTCCACGTACCGGGAATCCGCCCGGCAGGTCCATGAAAGCCTGCAGCGCGGGCGGGTGGTCATTCTCGACCTGGCCGGCACCGACGAGAGCACCGCCGCACGGCTCATCGACTTCTGCAGCGCCATCACGCTCGCCTCACGCGGTGTCCTGCAACAACTTTCCAGCACCGTGCTACTCATCACGCCTCACTCCGACTGAACCCGCCGCACGCCGGGCGACGAAAGGACAGGACACCAATGGCTGGCAGCCGCGGCCAGGGCCAAGGACGCGCCACGACTGAGACGGAACAGCAGCGGGAGGCGGCCCTCGCGGCCAACGCGGAACTGCTGGGCCTCAACGCCGAAATCCGGAAGTACGAGCACTGGGCCAAGGTCGCCAAACGACGACAGCGGTTTTCGGTCCTCTCCTACGCGCTCGGACCGGTGTTATTACTCGCCCTGTACGCCATGTTCTGGCTGCCTTGGCTCAGCGGCTCCGCGTTCGTCGCGATCAGCATCCCCGGGTTCGCCATCGCCATCGCGTTCTGCGTCGCAGCCGTGAAGCTCGCCCGCGACCCGGGTGGCGGCCCCAAAGTGGCCATCGAAGGCGAAAAGAACCTGAACGGCACCCCGCGTCAGCGCCGACGCAGCGAGGGCGAGATCGAACTCCTCATCGCGACGAAGCGCGACGCCAGAAAGCTGCGGGTCGCCGACGGCACCTTCGATCAGCAGACGCGGCGCCTCATCTACAAGGACGAGGCCTACGGCGAGATCGAGAAGCTCCGCAACGACAGCAAGAAGTACCGCAACGTCAACAACGCGCTGCAAGGCATCTTGATCATCGGATCGATCGGCGCCACCGGCGCATCCGGCATTTCCACTGGAGGCGGGCCGATCCGCTGGGCAGTGCTGGGCGTATCGCTGGCGGTCGGTATCGCGAGCGGCTTCATGGGCTACTACAAGTACAAGGAACGAAGCTTCTACCTGCAGCAGACCGCCGATTCGATCGAGCACGAGTGGGAAGCGTTCGAGGTCGGCGTCGGTCGCTACAAGTACTGCGATACCGAGGAAATCGCGCTGAAGGAGTTCGTGGAAGAGGTTCATCGCCTCAAGTCCGAACAGCGCAAGCGCCAGCAGAACCTCGAACAGCCCCCGGAAACCCGGAATGCCAGCGAGCTGTAGGCCCGCTGACCCGTGCTTTCGCGCGGCAAGCCGTTGCCGGGTAACCGTAATGACTGCCGGGCCTACC
>NZ_JBFAKG010000072.1:27642-55005 GCF_040655595.1 Saccharopolyspora sp. NPDC050389 | reverse complement strand
GAGGTCTTCTCGGCTGTGGGATCCCCGACTTATGTATGACCAATACGCGGCATCGGGGCTGTCCTCGCGAGAAGACCTCTGAGAACCCGCGGCGGCCCACCCACGCAACCGGCACAAGCGGCTGCGCCGCTTCAAAGACAAAACGCCCGCGTTACCACGTCCGCACGTCACCACATCCAAAACAGCCTCTATAGCGATCCAAAGTGCTCACGAGCCCTGCTCGGGGCGGAAACCCGGGCAATGGCGCGTCGAGAGCGCCTGGTGGTGCCCGTGCTCAGCAGTGCTCGCCGCATTTGGCGCAGATCCGGCCTCCGCCGCCCTGCTTCGGCACCGGGGCGTGGCCGCCGCCTGCCGGGCATTCGTCCATGTTCGGGACGTGCGGGGGTCTGCATCGGACTGCGATCCGGCCGCGGAACTGCGCGAGTCTGGCCCGGAATGCGCCGCCGACACCCATGCTTCACTCCTGATCTTCGTGCCCTCGGACTTCACGTCGGCCGAGAAAGCTTCGAAGAAAAGGTGCAAACGGTCGGTTTCCCGGGGGAAATCCGGACACGCGCGGTGATCGCGTCGCGCCGCTGCCCGATCAGCGGGACAGCACGTCGAGCAGCCGCCGGAGGCTCGATTGCAGGTGATCGCGCAGGTCGTCCGGGGCGTCAATGGCGAAGTCGGCGTCGAGGACGGCCAGGTCGAGCACGCGCCGGGTGATCGCGGGCAACGTGTCCTCGCCGAGCCGGACGGAGCAGCTGTGCTCGTCGATCGCGGCGACGCGGTCCGGCAGCAGCGGATGCAGGTGCTTGCGCACGGACTCGGCGGCGGCCTGCACCGTGACCCGAGCGGAGTAGCGGTAGGGCGCGTCGATGATCGAGCGCCGGATGTGCTCGGCGGGGCTTTCCGCGGGTAAGGCGCGTGGTTCGAAGCGGCGGCCGGTGGCCAGCGGCCGGACCAGGCGGTCGGCGCGGTAGGTGCGCCAGTCGTCGCGGTCGCGGTCGAAGGCGATCAGGTACCACAGGCCGCGCACCGCGACCAGGCTGTGCGGTTCGACCCTGCGGGATTCCGTTGGGCCACCGCGCTTCTCGTAGTCGAAGGACAGCACCTCGTGGTCCCGGCAGGCCGCCCCGATGGTGGCCAGCGTCCCGGCGTCGACCTGCGGGCCGTCGCGCACCACCACCGGCACCGTCGCGCCCGCGAGGGCTCCCACCCGGCCGCGCAGCCGGGCCGGGAGCACCTGCTCCAGCTTGGCCAGCGCGCGGATCGAGCTCTCCTCGATGCCGGTCACGCTGCCGCTCGCGGCGGTGAGCAACCCGGCCGCCACCGCGACGGCTTCGTCGTCGTCGAGCAGCAGCGGCGGCAGGTTCTTGCCCGAGGCCAGCCGGTAGCCGCCCGCGGTGCCGGTGGTGCTTTCGACCGGGTAGCCGAGCTCGCGGAGCCGGTCGATGTCGCGGCGCACGGTGCGGCCGGTGACCTCCAGCCGGTCGGCCAGCTCGCCGCCGGACCACTCGCGCCGGCTCTGCAGCAGCGACAACAAGCGGAGCAGCCGGGCGGGCAGCGTGGTCGTCATGTTTTCAGGATCGCACATCGTTTAGGACAAGAACTGTCCTCAAGGTCGAATAGGGTTCATGGCATGGCACCGAACGAATTCGCCGCGCTGACCGACCGCGTGCAGGGACCGGTGTTCCTGCCGGGAGACGCCGACTACGACACCGAACGTTCCGGATTCCTGGCCTTCGACCAGCGCCGGCCGCAGGTCGTGGTGGCTGCGGTCGACGCGGAAGACGCGCGGGCGGCGGTCGAGTTCGCGGCGGCGCGCGACCTGCCCGTGGCGGTGTTGAGCACCGGTCACGGCATCGCGTCCGAGGTCGAGGGCGGGCTGCTGATCACGACCGGCCGCATGTCGGAGGTCCGGATCGACGCCGAGCGGCGCACCGCGTGGTTCGCGGCCGGCGTGCGGTGGGGCCAGGTGGTCGAGGCGGCGGCGGAGTTCGGGCTGGCGCCGCTGTCCGGCAGCGCGCCGCACGTCGGCGCGGTGTCCTACACCCTCGGCGGCGGCCTCGGGCACCTCGCGCGGCGCTACGGCTACGCCGCCGACCACGTGCGCGCCATCGAGATCGTCACCGCCGACGGGCGGCTCCGCCGCGTCACCGCCGATTCCGACGCCGAGCTGTTCTGGGCGCTGCGCGGCGCGGGCGGGAACTTCGGCGTGGTGACCGGCATGGAGGTGGATCTGATGCCGGTCGCGAGCCTCTACGGCGGCGGGCTGTACTTCGACGCGCACCTGATCGGCGACGTGCTGCGAGCCTGGCAGCAGTGGACTCGCGACCTGCCGGACGAGATGACCTCCTCGGTCGCGCTGGTCCCGTTCCCGGACGTTCCGGTGCTGCCGGAGCCGCTGCGCGGCCGCCACGTCGTGCACGTGCGCATCGCATACGCCGGTGATCCGGCGGAGGGGGAGCGGCTGACCGAGCCGTTGCGGGCCGTCGGGCCGCGGCTGATCGACTCGGTGCGCGAGATGCCGTACCGGGAGGTCGGCTCGATCAACAACGACCCGGTCCAGCCGATGGGCTACGTCACGGACAACGCGATGCTGCACGACTTCGACGACGCGGCGATCAAGACGCTGCTCGACCTGGTCGGCCCGGACGCGCCGCAGCGGTGCGTGGTCGAGGTCCGCCACCTCGGCGGCGCGATGTCCCGGCCGGCGGGCAACTGCGTCGGGCACCGCGACGCGCCGTACGTCTTCGGCGTCAACTCCAAGGTCGACGAAGCCACCGTCGACGCGGCCCGCGAGCTGCAGAGCCGCGTCATGCGCGAGATGTCCCCGTGGTCGACGGGCGGCCGCAACCTCAACTTCCTGGCGGGCGGCAGCGCCAACCCGGAAGGCGTCCGCGCGGCCTACGACCCGGCCGACTACGACCGCCTCGCTGCCATGAAGGCGATCCACGATCCGAAGAACCTCTTCCGCCTCAACCACAACATCCCGCCGGCGCGGCGTTCCGGCAGGTAGGAGCCCGTGAGTGTTTTGTGCTGCTATAGAGCCTGTTTCCAAACTCGTCCTGCATAGCGGTGCGGGTGGCGGAACCTCAGAGGCCTTCTCGGCTGTGGGATCCCCGACTTATGTATGGACCAATACGCGGCATCGGGGCTGTCCTCGCGAGAAGGCCTCTGAGAACCCGCGGCGGTGCCGGTTGCGAGGGTGGGCTAAGCGGCTGCGCCGCTTCAAAGACAAAACGCCCGCGTTACTACATCCGCACGTCACCACATCCAAAACAGCCTCTTCTATAGCGACACAAAACACTCACGGCTCGTTGTGGCGGGCGCGGTAGTCGCTGGGCGACATCCCGCACTCCCGCCGGAAGTGCTGCCGCAGCGGCACGGCGTGGGTGTAGCCGCAGCGCTGCGCGATGCGCTCGACCGTCAGGTCCGTGGTCTCCAGCAGCTGGCAGGCCAACCACAGCCGTTGCCGGGTCAGCCAGCGGACCGGGCTGATCCCGACCTGCCGGCGGAACTGCCGGTTGAAGGTGCGCAGGCTCATCGAGGCGTGCTCGGCCAGCTCCGCGACCGGCAGATCGTGGTCGAGGCGCCGGATCGCCCAGTCCAGCGTCGCCGCCAGGCTCGCTCCCGTAGCGCGATTCGCCGGTTCCGGCCGGGTTTGCGCCTGGTCGCCGCTGCGGTGCGGGGAGGCGATCATCCGATGGCCGACCTGGGCGGCGACGGCCGTTCCGAGATCATCGGCGACCAGCCGCAGGCACAGGTCGATGCTCGCCGCGGTGCCCGCAGCGGTGTAGTAGCGGTCGTCCTGCACGTACAGCGCATCAGGCCGCACCTGCACCCGGGGATGTGCTCGGGCGAATTCCGCGGCGAACATCCAGTGGGTGGTGGCTGCCCGCCCGTCCAGCAGTCCGGCTTGCGCCAGCACGAACGTGCCGCCGCCCAGGCCGATGATGCGGGCACCTCGGCGCCCGGCCTGCCGCAGTGCCCTCAGCAGCGGTGCCGGTGCGGGCGTTCCGGGTTCGTCGCACGACGGGACGATGATCGTGTCCGCTTCGGACAGGGCGGCCACGCCCGCGTCCAGCCGCAGCCGCGCGTCCGGTTGCACCGGCACGGAGCGGTTTCCCACCGCGCACAAGGAGAATTCGTACCAGTCGGGATGCAGGTCCCGGCGCTCGGTGCCGAAGATCTCGGCGGGTACGGCCAGTTCGAACAGCGGCAAACCGGGCAGGACCGGGACCACCACCCGGCAGGGTCGACCAGTGCGCGGCATGGCCAGAACATAACCAGTGTTGGCGAGTTCGCTGCTGGCAGGTTCGGGCGTTCGGGCCGGACGATCGGGTGGTGACGATCCTGATAACCACGGCGGCCGGCAGCGTCGGCCGCGAGCTCACCGATCTGCTGCGCGGCAATCCCGACGTGCGCTACCTGGTCCGTTCCGACCGCTCTGCCGCCTCGCTGGGGCCGGTGGCCGGTCGCGTCATCCGCGGCGACGCGGGCAATCCCGCCGACGTGCGAGCCGCGGTGCGCGGCGTCGAGCGCCTCTACCTCGCCCACACCTACAGCACGGGCCAAGCGGAGGTCGAGATCGGCCTCGCGCGGGCGGCGTTGGAGGCCGGTGCCACGCGGATCGTGAAACTGGGGGCCCTGGCCTGGCGCACCGCCGGCGAGCCGGATCCGGTCACCGGGGCGCACGAGGTCATCGTCGACCGGCTGCGGGAGATGGGCGTGCCGGAGCTGACCGTGCTGCGCCCGGACCGGTTCCTGCAGAACTTCCTGGGACAGCTCGATTCCATCTCCGCCGGGGTACTCGCCGATCCGGGTGGGCTGGGCGCCCGCGGTTTCATCGACACCCGCGACATCGCCGAGGTGGCCGCCGCCGAGCTGCTCGCCGAGCGCCCGGTCGGTGGCCCGCTGTCCCTCAGCGGTCCTGAGCGGCTCAGCGTCGAGCGGTTGGCCGAAGAATTCGGTGCCGCCGTGGGGCATCCGGTTCGGTACCGCAGCGTGGTGCCCGATGCCGATTGGCAGGCCGGGCTGGTCCGTTCCGGCTTGTCGGTCGAGTACGTCGCGGGGCTGGCCGCGCTCTACCGCAACTACCGCGCAGAAGCGGAGTCCGAGCTGGGCACCGGCGTCCAGGAGGTTCTGGGACGCCCGCCCCGTTCGGCGGCGGACTTCGCCTCGGACGTGCTCGCAGGCGCTCTGCCGGGACTCACTCGTAGGTGATCTCGACCTCGTCCGTGATCGGGAGGGACTGGCAGGCCAGGATGATTCCCTCGTCGAGGTCTTCCTGGTCCAGCACCGAGTTCTGGAGCATCTTCACCTCGCCGCGTTGGATCCGGCAGGCGCAGGCGCTGCACGCGCCTTCACGGCAGGAGAACGGCGCATCCAGGCCCTTTTCCAGGAGCACGTCCAGCAGGCGCTTCTGGCGTGGCCATGCGAACCGGTGGTGCTCGCCGTCGAGCTCGACCGCGATCGTCGCGGCGTCCTCGGCCGGCTCGGGCGTCTTGGGTTTCTTCTTCTCGAAGGGGTTTCGTTTCAGGGAGACGAAGCGCTCGATGTGGGTTCGTGCCCGTGGGACTTCCAGGTCTTTCAGCGCTTCCGCGGCGGCGTCCATGAAACCGCCCGGCCCGCACACGAAACATTCGCGGCCCGCGAACGGCCTGATCAGCTCGCGCAGCGCCGGCACCGTCGGCAGGCCTTGCACCGATTCCAGCCAGTGCACGACCACGATGCGATCGGGGTGCCGCGCGATGAGATCCCGGAGTTCGGCGGCGAAGATGACCGAATCCTCGTCCTGGTTGGCGTAGATCAGCACCACGCGCCCGGTTCCGGCCGCCAGCACCGACTTCGCGATGGACATGACCGGCGTGATCCCGCTGCCCGCCGCGATGAGCAGGAGGTCGTCGTCCAGCGAGCTCGGCGTGAACGCGCCGCCGGGCGGCAGAACGTCCACAGTGGTACCGGCGGAGACGTTGTCGCACAACCAGTTCGAGCCGTAGCCAGCTCGTTTCACCGTGACCTGCCAGGCCTCGTCGACGTGCGGCGAACTCGACAGCGAGTAGCTGCGCGCCACCGAGCCGGTGCGGTCGCTGGGGATTCGCAGCGTGAGGAACTGGCCGGGCCGGTAGGACCACGCCGGCGGCGGCTCGAACACCAGCGACCGGCTGTCCCGGGTCTCGTCGATGACCGCGGCGACCCGCAGTCGGGCGGGTTCGGGCATCGCAGGCTCCTGTGGTCTGGTGCGCGGTTTCCATTGAAGTCGAACCTTCGATTTCAATGGAAATCGCGGCTGTGATCTCCGTTGGAATCGTGCGACGTGGTGAGGTGGCCGTCGCGGGCCGCGGCGTCGATGCTCGCCAGCACGTCGGCGCAGGCTTCGGCGACCTCGCCCGCCGAGCGGTCGGCGAACGTCGCGCAGCGACGAGCGCCTTCGGCGGTCCACTGGATGCTGGTGTGCTGCGGGCTGTTCTTCTTCGCCAGCACCCGCACGCCGCAGCGCCCGCACTCGACCGGGCACAGCCCCGACCGCAGGTAGTCGTCCCGGTCGGCGGCCGTGCCCTCGCGCACCCTGGCCAGCGCCGCGGGCTGATCGGCGAGATCCGGTGCCTTGGCCCAGGTCATCAGCCCTCCGCCTTCTTGCGCGCGAGGTTCTCCGCGACTTCCCGTTCCCACACCTCGTTCGCGCGGCTGGTGTCCACTTCGAACTCGAACCTCGCCACCATGTCCTCGCTGACGTCCTCGACGTCCACGTAGAACTGCTCGTACCAGCGGCGCAGCTGGTAGACCGGGCCGTCTTCCTCGCACAGCAGCGGGTTGTCGATCCGCGTCTTGTTCCGCCAGATCTCCACGTCCTGCAGGAACCCGACCCCGGTGTTCTTGGCGATCTTGGCCGCCAGCTTGTCGGCCTGCTCGTCGGAGAGCCCCGGCAGCTTCTTGACCAGCACGCCCCACTGCAGCACGAACGAGTCGGCGGTGATCGGGTAGTGGCAGTTGATCAGGATCGTCTCGATCGTGTAGCCCTTGTATTCGTTCCACAGCCGGTCGATCATGTACGACGGCCCGTAGTACGACGCCTCCGAGCGCACCTGGTTGTCGCTGCCGGAGTAGGTGCCTGCGCCGATGTCCGGGCGCCCCTTGGTGGTGAGGTACTGGCTGGCGACGTGGCCCTCGAAGATGTTCTTGAAGTAGGTCGGGAACGCGAAGTGGATGTAGAAGAAGTGCGCCATGTCCACCACGTTGTCCACGATCTCGCGGCAGTTCGAGCCCTCGATGCGCACGGTGTCCCAGGTCCAGTTGCTCCACTCGCCGGAGAACGCCTCCGGCAGGTGCGGGATCGTCACGTCCGCCGGAGGCGGGTTGCCCTGCGGATCGTTCCACACGAACAGCTGCTTGTTCTCCTCCATCGCGTGCCACGCCTTGGTGCGGGCCCGCAGCGGAATCCGCTTGGCGTAGGGGATTCCGACGCAGCGGCCGTTGCCCGCCCAGCGCCAGTCGTGGAACGGGCAGGCGACCGCGTTGCCCTTGATGGTGCCCTGGGTGAGGTCGCCGCCCATGTGCCTGCAGTAGCCGTCGAGCACGTTGAGGCCGCCGTCCTCGCCCTGGAACACCACGAGTTTGGTGCCGAACGCCTCCACGGCGTGCGGTGCGCCGTCCTTGAACTGCTCGGCAGGTCCGAGGCAGTGCCAGCCGCGCGCGTACCGGGTCGGTGGGGTTCCGACGTCGATGGTGCGCACCTCGTCGTTGTTTGCCGCCGTCATCTCGTCCCTTTCGCTCGTACCGCCTCAGAGTTCTTTTCGGAATGCGGCGTTAGCCGCATGCGGTGGGGACTCAACTTGCACCGCCGCGGGTTCTCAGGCGTCGCCTGGCGAGGACAGCCCCAGCGCCGCGTATTGGACATACACAAGTCGGGGATCCCGCAGTCCAGACGGCGGCCGTAACTCCCGCAGGGGGCCGCCACCCGCACCGCCCAGCAAGCCCATTGACGGAATCACTCCTCAGTTGCCAGGTGTCGCGCGGCGAGATATCCGAAGGTCATCGCCGGGCCGAGGGTTGCGCCCGGCCCGGCGTAGGTGCGGCCCATCACGGCGGCGCTTGTGTTGCCCGCCGCGTAGAGGCCGTCGATGGGCGTGCCGTCCTCGCGCAGCACCCGCGCGTGCACGTCGGTGCGCAGGCCGCCCTTGGTGCCGAGGTCGCCCGGCACGATCTTCACGGCGTAGAACGGTGCGACCTCCAGAGCGCCCAGGCTCGGGTTCGGCTTGTTGCGCGGATCGCCGTAGTAGCGGTCGTATCCGGAGGCGCCGCGCTCGAAGTCGGCGTCCACCCCGTCGCGCGCGAAGCCGTTGAATCTTTCGATCGTGCCGCGCAGGGCATCGGCGGGCACGTCGATGCGCTCGGCCAGCGCTTCGATCGTGGCCGCCCGCTGGATGGCCCCGGTTTTGAACCAGCGGCCCGGGAACGGCTGCCGCGGGCCCAGGCCCGCGAACATGTACCGGTTGCGGTAGCGCTGGTCGGCGATCAGCCAGGTCGGCATGTGCTCTCCGGGCCCGTCACCGGGGCCGTACATGGCGTGCACCGCGTCGACGTACGGCGCGGCCTCGTTGACGAACCGCTCTCCCTTGCCGTTGACCAGGATGCAGCCGGGCAGGGTTCGTTCGGCGAGGCAGAACCACGGCCCGCCGGGCAGCGGGATCGACGGCCCCCACCACGCGTCGTCCATCAGGTCCGTCGCGGCACCGAGCCGCTGCGCGGCGGTGATCGCATCGCCGGTGTTGGCCTTCGCGCCAACGGTCCACTGTGTCCCGATCGGCTCGCGCTGGTGCTGCTTGCGCAGTTGCTCGTTGTGCTCGAAACCGCCTGCCGCCAGCACGACTCCGTGCCGCGCCACCAGCGTCCGGCGCTCGCCGTCGCGCTCGACGACGACGCCGGTGACCCGGCCGCCGTCGTGCTGGAGGTCGATCAGCGGGGTGTTCAGCCACAAGGGCACGCCGGTGTCCCGCAGCGCGACCCGCAGTCCCGCGGCCAGCGCTTGACCGAGCGCGAGCAGGCGCCGGCCGCGAATCCTGGCCAGCAGCCAGCGCGTTCCCACCCGCAGTGCGCGCAGCGGGCCGCGCGGGTGGCGGGCGAGCAGGTTCAGCCACCGGAAGTCGGCCTGGGTGACGACCAGGTTCGCCGGGGCCTTGCCGTAGCCGGGTTCGAGATCGGCGAGCAGGTCGCCGAGCACCCGGCCGTCCAGCGGTGCCGCCTCGATGGATCGCCCGCCCACCCGGCCGCCGGGGGCTTCCGGGTAGTAGTCCGCGTATTCGGGCACCCACCGCATGCGCAGCGGCGTGCTCGGCAGGACCTCGGCGAGCATCCGCGGGCCGTTGTCCAGGAAAGCTGCCTGTCGTTCGGCGTCGACCGCGCCGCCGACGATGTGGGCGAGATAGGTGCGCGCGGCCTCCGGGCTGTCGGCGATCCCGGCCTCGCCGAGCACGTGGTTGTTCGGAATCCACACGCCGCCGCCGGAGCGGGCCGTGGAGCCGCCGAACTTCGCAGCCTTCTCCACGAGCACGGCGTCGAGTCCTTGCCGGGCCGCCGTGAGCGCCGCCGTCATCCCGGCGGCGCCGCTGCCGACCACGACGACGTCGAACTCCGAGCGGGCATCGGGTGTCCCTGCGGTCATCGCACCTCCCTCGCGCCAACCTCGCGATCAATACTGAAACATGTTATAGATTTCTGCGCCAGTGGCGCTATGGTGTAGCCAGAAAACAGGCAGTTGACTCGACGAAACGACAAAGAGAACCTGTTCCAAACCGGTGAGGGATGCGATGGTCCAGCGCAGCGCGTTGCACGCCGATGTGGTGATCGTCGGCTTCGGCGTCGCCGGGGCCTGCGCCGCGCTCGAAGCGGCCCGCGAGGGCGCCCGCGTCGTGCTGATCGACCGGTTCGGCGGCGGCGGTGCCAGCGCGCTGTCCGGCGGCGTCGTCTACGCCGGCGGCGGCACGCGGCAGCAACGCGAGGCAGGCGTGTCGGACACGCCCGAGGCGATGTACGCCTACCTGCGGGAAGAGGTCGGCGACGCGGTCGGCACGGACACGCTCCGCCGGTTCTGCGACTCCAGCGCCGACATGATCACCTGGTTGGAGCAGCAGGGCGTGCCGTTCGAGGGAAGCCTCTGCCCGTACAAGACGTCGTACCCGAGCAACCGGCACTACCTCTACTACTCGGGCAGCGAAGCGGCGGGCGGCTTCCGGGACGTCGCCGCGCCCGCCCCGCGCGGTCACCGCACGAAGGGCCGCGGCACGTCGGGGAAGGTGCTGTTCGCGGCGCTGGCGGAAGCGGTGCGCCGGGCCGGAGTCCAGGTGCTCACCGAGACCCGCGCGCGCGAGCTGGTGCTGGATGCCGATGGCCGGGTCTGCGCGGTCGACTGCGAGCGGGTCGGCGGAGCCGCTCGCCGGGCGCACCGGGCGTTGAGCCGCGTCGCGGCGAAACCCGGGCTGTACATGCCGAAGCTGGCGCGGCTGCTGCACGGGCGGGTCGAGCGGCTGGAGCGGAAGGGCGAAGCCGTGCGGATCCACGCGGACCGGGCGGTGATCCTGGCGGCGGGCGGATTCGTGGCAAACCGGGAGATGATGCGGCGTTTCGCGCCCGCCTACCGGGGCGGACTGCCGCTGGGCACGCAAGGCGACGACGGCAGCGGCATCCGGCTCGGCCAGGGCGCCGGTGGCGCGCTCGGCAAGCTGGACCGGGTCTCGGCGTGGCGATTCATCAGCCCGCCCAGCGCGATGCTCAGTGGCGTCCTCGTCGATCGGGATGGCCGTCGGATCGGCGACGAATCGCGCTACGGCGCCGCGCACGGGCAGGCGCTCATCGAGCAGCACGACGGCCAGGGGTGGCTGCTGATCGACCAGGGGTTGCGGCGGCTCGCCAAGCAGCAGTTGCGCAGCCAGACGGTGTGGTTTCAGCGACTGCAAGCCCACTACCTGCTCTCGACCGCGGCGACCGGCGACACTCTCGACTCGGTAGCGCGGAAAGCCGGTGTCGACGCGGCGGGATTGAGAGACACAGTGGACAGTCACAATGTGGCTGCGCGCGAAGGAAAACCCGATCCGGCAGGCAAACCCGCGGAGTTCATCCAGGCCTTGGACCAGCCGCCGTACGCGCTGCTGGACGTGTCGATCCGGCCGAGCCTGGCCTACCCGTGCCCGATGCTGACACTCGGCGGGCTGCTCGTCGACGAGGACACCGGGCAGGTGAGGGACGAGCACGGCGGCACGGTTCCCGGGCTGTTCGCGGCCGGTCGCTCCGCGGTCGGTGTGTGCTCGGAGTCCTACATCAGCGGGCTGTCGCTGGCCGACTGCGTGTTCTCCGGCCGCCGGGCCGGAGAAAACTCGGCGAAGGAGTGGACGGATGCTGGCAGCTGACGCGCGCGCCGAGGTGGCGCAACGGCTTTGGGACGCCGAGCGCGATCGCGCGCCGATACCGCCGCTGATCGAGACGATCCCGCGGCTCGACCCGGTCGACGCCTACGAGATCCAGCTGCTGAACGTGCGCCGGCGCGACGAGCCGGTCATCGGCCACAAGGTCGGGCTGACCTCACCGGTCATGCAGCAGATGATGGGCGTGTCCGAGCCCGACTACGGGCACCTGCTGGCGAGCATGCGGCTGCCCGAGGGCGAACCGGTGGATCCGCGGCGGTACTGCGTGCCGCGGGTCGAGGTCGAGGTCGGGTTCCTGCTGGGCGCGGACCTGCCCGCGGAGTGCACCGAGGCCGACGTGCTGGCCGGGACCGAGGCGCTGGTGCCGGCGATCGAGCTGATCGACAGCCGGATCGCGGACTGGCGGATCAGCCTGGTGGACACGATCGCGGACAATGCTTCCTCGGCGGGCTTCGCGCTCGGCGTGGCGCGGATCGAGCCGAATTCCGTTGACCTGCAACGGATCGGTGCGGTGCTGTGGCGCAACGGCGAGGCCATCGAGCACGGCCGGTCCGACGCGGTGCTGGGCAACCCCGCCACCGCCGTCGCCTGGCTGGCGCGGAAGGTCGCCGCCTTCGGTGTGCGGCTGCGGACCGGCAACGTCGTGCTGCCCGGCTCCTGCACCCGTGCGATCGACGTGTCGCCCGGTGACGAGTTCCGCGCCGACTTCCGGTGCGGCGGAGCCGAACTGGGCTCCGTGTCGGTGTCGTTCGGGTCGTGAGCGCGAAACCGGGCTCCAGCCCGGTTTGTCACTCACGACCCCTGACCTGCAGAAAGGAGGCGGAATGGGCAAGGCGACCGCGGCGATCGTCGGATCCGGCAACATCGGCACCGACCTGCTGCACAAGCTGAGCCGCTCCGCGCACCTCGAACCCCGCTGGATGATCGGCATCGACCCGGCCAGCGAGGGCCTGCGCCGGGCGGCGGATCTCGGGGTGGCGGCGAGCGCGGACGGCGTGGACTGGCTGCTCGAGAACCACCGCCCCGACGTGGTCTTCGAGGCCACCTCGGCGAAGGTGCACCGGGCCAACGCGCCCCGCTACGCCGAGGCGGGCATCCGCGCCATCGACCTCACACCGGCCGCCGTCGGGCCCTACGTGGTGCCGCCGGTGAACCTCGACCAGCACCTCGACGCGCCGAACCTGAACCTGATCACCTGCGGCGGCCAGGCCACCATCCCGATGGTGCACGCGGTGTCGCGGGTGGTGCCGGTCGCGTACGCCGAGATCGTCGCGTCGGTCGCGTCGGTGTCGGCCGGGCCGGGCACGCGCGCCAACATCGACGAGTTCACCCGCACCACCAGCACCGGCATCGAGGTGCTGGGCGGCGCCGAGCAAGGCGATCATCGTGCTGAACCCGGCCGACCCGCCGGTGATCATGCGCGACACGATCTTCTGCGCCATCCCGGCCGACGCCGACACCGACGCGATCGGCGCGTCGATCACCAAGATGGCCGCCGAAATCGCCGAATACGTGCCCGGCTACCGGCTGCTGGCCGAGCCGCAGTTCGACCCGCCATCGCCGGCCACCGGCGGCATGGCGCGAGCGGCGATCTTCGTCGAAGTCGAGGGCGCCGGAGACTTCCTGCCGCCGTACTCCGGGAATCTGGACATCATGACCGCCGCCGCGGTGCGGGTGGGGGAGGAGCTCGTCAGGAAGGAGGCAGTGCGATGACCGGCCTGCCGAACAACTATTCCGACGCGCTCGACGTGCGGATCACCGACACCTCGCTGCGCGACGGCTCGCACCACAAGCGCCACCAGTTCACCGCGACCGAGGTGCGCGACATCGTCGCCGCGCTGGACGGCGCGGGAGTGCCGGTCATCGAGGTGACCCACGGCGACGGGCTGGGCGGATCGTCGTTCAACTACGGGTTTTCCCATACGCCCGAACAAGAACTCATCACCGTCGCCGCCGAGACGGCGCGCAACGCCAAGATCGCCGTGCTGATGCTGCCCGGAGTCGGCGTCACCGACGACATCGTCATCGCCCGCGACAACGGCGCCTCGGTGTGCCGGATCGCCACGCACTGCACCGAAGCCGACGTGTCGGAACAGCACTTCGGCCTGGCGCGAGAACTCGGCCTGGAGACCGTCGGATTCCTGATGATGGCGCACTCCCAGCCGCCGGAGTCGCTGGCGAAGCAGGCGCGCATCATGGTCGACGCGGGCTGCCAGTGCGTCTACGTCGTCGACTCGGCCGGTGCCCTGGTGCTGGAGCAGGTGGCCGAGCGGGTGTCGGCGCTCGTCGCGGAGGTCGGCGGCGAGGCGCAGGTCGGCTTCCACGGGCACGAAAACCTCAGTGTCGCCGTGGCCAACTCCGTCGCCGCGGCACGAGCCGGTGCGGTGCAGATCGACGGCAGCGCGCGGCGTTTCGGTGCCGGGGCGGGAAACACTCCGGTCGAGGCGTTCGTCGGCGTGTGCGACAAGCTCGGCATCCGCACCGGGATCGACTTCTTCGCCATCGCCGATGCCGCCGAGGACGTGGTGCGCCCGGCGATGCCCGAGGAATGCCTGCTGGACCGCTCCGCGCTGATGATGGGCTACGCCGGGGTGTACTCCAGCTTCCTCAAGCACGCCGCCCGCCAGGCCGAGCGCTACAGCGTCAGCGAGGCGGCGCTGCTGGTGCGCGCGGGCGAGCGGAAGCTCGTCGGCGGCCAGGAGGACCAGCTCATCGACATCGCGCTGGAACTGCAGCGGGATCGACACGAATGAGAACATGTTCTAGCCTGTGGTAACTCGGGAAACGGGAGCGGCCGATGAAGGACAGTCGAGCAGTCGTCGAACGGGTGCGGGAACTCCTGCCGGTCCTGCGGGACCGCGCGCAGAAGGCCGAGGACGGCCGGAAGATCCCGGACGAGACCATCGCGGCCCTGCAGGAGGCCGGTTTCTTCGCGCTGCTGCAACCAGAGCGCTACGGCGGCTACGAGGCCGATCCGCTGGACTTCTACGGCGCGGTACGGCTCATCGGCAGCGCGTGCGGCTCGACCGGCTGGGTGGCGTCGATCCTCGGCGTGCACCCCTGGCACCTGGCCCTGTTCTCCGAGCAGGCCCAGGACGACGTCTGGGGCAGCGACCCGGCGACGCGGGTCTCCTCGTCGTACGCGCCGATGGGCAAGGCGACCATCGTCGACGGCGGCTACCGGCTCAGCGGGCGGTGGAGCTTCTCCTCCGGCTGCGACCACGCGTCGTGGGTGTTCCTCGGCGGGCCGGTGCTGGGTGACGACGGCAAGCCAGTCGACTTCTGCACGTACCTGCTGCCGCTCGGCGACTACCGGATCGAAGACGTGTGGGACACCGTCGGCCTGCGCGGCACCGGCAGCAACGACATCGTCGTGGAGGACGTCTTCGTCCCGCAGCACCGGGCGCTGAGCTTCGTGTCGATGTCCAAGACGCAGTGCCCGGGACACCAGGTCAACACCTCGCCGCTGTACAAACTTCCTTGGGGGACGGTGCATCCGTCGACCATCACCGCGCCGATCATCGGCATGGCCCAAGGAGCCTACGACGCGCACGTGGCGCACCAGGCCAAGCGGGTGCGGGCGGCGTACGCGGGGGAGAAGGCCAAGGAAGACCCGTTCGCGAAGGTGCGGATCGCGGAGGCGGCCAGCGAGATCGACGCGGCGTGGCTGCAACTGACCCACAACCTCGCCGAGGAGTACGCGCTGGTGCAGGCGGGCGAGGAAGTCCCGATGTCGCTGCGGCTGCGCGCGCGGCGCGACCAAGTGCGCGGCACGGCGCGGGCGATCTCGGCGATCGACCGGCTCTTCGAGAACTCCGGCGGGCGGGCGCTGTGGTCGGGCACGCCGATCCAGCGGTTCTGGCGCGACGCGCACGCCGGCCGCGTGCACGCGGCCAACGACCTGGAGCGTGCCTACCTGATGTTCGGTTCCGGAGAATTCGGCATCCCAGTTAAGGATTCGATGGTATGACGGTCGATTTCGACACGACGAGCCGGACCGCGAAGTTGCGCTCCGGGTTGACCCTGCACTACCACGAGGCCGGCGATCCTTCGGCGTCCACAGTGGTCATGCTGCACGGCGGTGGTCCCGGGGCTTCCTCGTGGAGCAACTTCTCCCGCAACCTCGGGGTTTTCGCCGAGGACTTCCACGCCATCGCCGTCGACCAGCCCGGCTTCGGCCGCTCCGACAAGCCGACCGAGCACAGCCAGTACTTCACGCACAGCGCGACCGCGCTGCTGGAGCTGCTCGACGAGCTCGGCATCGAGCGCGCGCACCTGCTGGGCAATTCGCTGGGCGGCGGCACGGCGGTGCGCTTCGCGCTGAACCACCCGGACCGCACCGGGCGGCTGGTGCTGATGGGCCCCGGCGGCCTGAGCCTGAACGCGTTCGCGCCGGATCCGACCGAAGGCGTCCGCAAGCTCAGCGCCTTCGGCGCGCCGCCGGGCCCCAGCAAGGAGAAGCTCGCCGACTTCCTGCGGAGCATGGTCTACGACCAGTCGCTGATCACCGACGAGCTCATCGACGAGCGCTACGCCGCCGCCGCGACTCCCGAATCGCTGGCCGCGATGCGGGCGATGGGCGCGTCGTTCATGCACCCGGACACCTTCGAGGAAGGCATGTTGTGGCGGGAGGCTTACCGCCTGCGGCAGCGCGTCCTGCTCATCTGGGGCCGCGAGGACCGGGTCAACCCGCTGGACGGCGCGCTGGTCGCGCTGAAGCTGATCCCGCGCGCGCAACTGCACGTGTTCGGCCGCTGCGGGCACTGGGCGCAGGTGGAGAAGTTCGCCGAATTCAACCGGATCGCCAAGGATTTCCTGCTCGACTGACTTGAGGGAACTGGTTTATAAGCGGCGTCAGCCGCTTGCGGTGTGGGACGCAGCTTGCACCGCCGCGGGTTCTCAGGCTGTGCCCGCCCGAAGGGGCTCTCGGCGAGGCCAGTCCCCGACGTGGTGAATTGGCATTCATGATGTCGGGGATCCCACAGCGAGAAGGCGACCGCAATTCCCGCAGGGGGGCCGCTACCTGCACCGCTACGCAAGCCAAAATCAAGACAATCAATAGGAGGCCCGTCGTGGGCATTCGTTCGCTCGGCTACTTGCGCATCGAGGCGACCGACGTCGATGCGTGGCGGGTGTTCGGGCTGAAGGTGCTCGGCATGGTCGAAGGCACCGGATCCGACCCGGACGCGCTGTACCTGCGGATGGACGACTTCCCGGCGCGCCTGGTGATCCTGCCCGGCGAGCAGGACCGGCTCGGCGCGTCGGGCTGGGAGGTCGCCAACGCAGGAGAACTGGACGAGGTCCGGGCCCGGCTGGAGAGTGCGGGCGTGCCGTACAAGGAAGGCACGGCCGACGAGCTCGCCGACCGCCGGGTCAACGGGCTGATCACGTTCAGCGACCCGTCCGGCAACGGGCTGGAGGTCTTCCACGGCGTGGCGTTGCAGCACCGCCGCGTGATCAGCCCGTACGGCCACCGGTTCGTCACCGAGGAGCAGGGCCTCGGGCACGTGGTGCTGTCCACCCACGACGACGAGGCGGCGCTGCGGTTCTACCGCGACGTGCTGGGCTTCCGGCTGCGGGACTCGATGCGGCTGGCGCCGGAACTGGTCGGCCGCCCGGCGGACGGGGACCCGGCCTGGCTGCGGTTCTTCGGCTGCAACCCGCGCCACCACAGCCTGGCGTTCCTGCCGATGCCGACGCCGAGCGGGATCGTGCACCTGATGGTGGAGGTCGCCGACGTCGACGACGTCGGCCTGACCCTGGATCGCGCGCAGCGGCGGAAGGTGCCGATGTCGGCGACGCTGGGACGCCACGTCAACGACCTGATGCTGTCGTTCTACATGAAGACGCCCGGCGGCTTCGACGTCGAGTTCGGCTGCGAGGGCAGGCAGGTCGACGACGAGGACTGGATCGCCCGCGAGAGCACGGCGGTCAGCCTGTGGGGCCACGACTTCAGCGTCGGCGCCCGCCCATGACCGGCGACGAGGCGGGGGCGCGGGTGTCGCTCACCGCGGAGCCGGCGGCGTTCCGGCGGGTGCTGGGGCACTTCGGCACCGGCGTCACGGTGGTGACGGGGACGGACGGCGAGCGGCCGGTGGGCTTCGCCTGCCAGTCGTTCGCGGCGCTGTCCCTGGACCCGCCGCTGGTCCTGTTCTGCCCGTCCCGGACTTCCCGGGCCTGGCCGGTGCTGGAGCGAGCGGGGCGGTTCTGCGTCAACGTCCTGGCGGAGTCGCAACAACCGGTCAGCACCGTGTTCGGCCGCAGCGGCGACGACAAGTTCGCCGGCCTCCGCTGGCACCCGGCGCCATCCGGTGCCCCGATCATCGACGGCGTGCTGACCTGGATCGACTGCGACGTCGAGGCGGTGCACGAAGCGGGCGACCACTACATCGCCATCGGCCGGGTCCGAGCCCTCGGCGAAACCACCGCCGACGCCCCGCTGCTGTTCTACCGAGGCGCCTACGCCGGCCTCGCCTCAGCAGCCCAAGCCCCGCCAACGGATCTCGATCTGTTCCTCACCACGATCCACCCCGACGACTGGCTGTAACACCCGAAGCGAACGGCCTGTCCATTCCGCCTATCGAGACGAAGGGTCCGTTCACTTCGGTCCGATTCGTGCGCGCCGGTGTTGGGTGGTTGGAGTGAATGGCCCGTTCGCCTCGGCTACCGAGGTGAACGGGCCGTTCGCCTCGGAGCGGTCAGCGGAGCCGTTCGATGATCGTGCCCGTGGCCAGTGCGCCTCCGGCGCACATCGTGATCAGCGCCGTCGTGGCGTCACGGCGCTCCAGCTCGTGCAGGGCGGTGGTGATCAGCCTGGCGCCGGTGCTGCCGACCGGGTGGCCCAGCGCGATCGCGCCGCCGTTGACGTTGACCCGGTCCAGATCCGGTTCGTGCACCGCTGCCCACGACAGCACCACCGAGGCGAACGCCTCGTTCACCTCGAAGACGTCGATGTCCCCGACCTTCATGCCGCTGAGCTCCAGCACCCGCTGGGTGGCCTGCACCGGGCCGTCCAGGTGGTAGTACGGCTCGCCGCCCACCAGGCACTGCGCGACGATCCGCGCGCGCGGGCGCAGGCCGAGCTCGGCGGCCCGGTCGGCGTCGGCCAGCAGCACGGCCGCCGCGCCGTCGGAGATCTGCGACGACGTCCCGGCCGTGTGCATCCCGTTTTCCAGAACGGGTTTCAGGCCGCCCAGGGCCTGCATGCTGGTCTCGCGCAGGCCCTCGTCGCGGGTCACCGGATCGGCGCCGGGAACGCGGACCGGGACGATCTCGTGGTCGAAGCGGCCCTCCCGCCAAGCCGCCTGCGCGCGGTCCTGGGAGCGCAGGCCGAAGGCGTCCAGGTCCTCGCGGCCGATGCCGCGGCGCGCGGCGATGCGGTCCGCCGCCTCGTACTGGTTCGGCAGGTCGATGTCCCAGGTGTCCGGCCGCGGCATGCCCACGTCGGTGCCGAGGTTGCTGCGCAGCGGCACGCGGCTCATCGCCTCGACGCCGCAGGAGATGCCGACCCGCACCGCGTCCGCGGCGATCAGCCCCGCGATGAGGTGCGTGGCCTGCTGCGCCGATCCGCATTGCGCGTCGACCGTGGTGCATCCGACCTGGTGCGGCAGGCCGGAGTGCAGCCACGCCGTGCGGGTGACGTTGTTCGACTGCTCGCCGGCCTGGGTCACGCAGCCGCCGATCACCTGGTCGGCCTCGGCGGCGTCGATGGCCGCGCGGTCGAGCAGGCCGCGTTGCGCGGCGCCGAGGATCTCGGCGGCGTGCAGCCCCGAGAGCCGGCCGCGGCGCTTGCCGATCGGCGTGCGGACCGCTTCCACGATCACCGGATTGCCCACCTGGATCTCCTCTCGGACGGTCTCCGCGTTCAAAACTAGAACACGTTCTGCTGTCTTTACAAGTGCGCTAATCGGGCCTGGTCGAAAGCGCGTTCTCTTGCTCGATTCAACGGTAGTTACAGGGGTTTACTGAATCTTGGAAGTGTGGTTCTCTTGCTTAGAACCCGTTCCAATTCTTCGGTCGGATCTCGCGCCGCTGTAGGAGGTATCCGTGGTCGCACCGCGCATTCCGGAGGGCTTCGACTTCACCGACCCCGACCTGCTAGCCGAACGGTTACCGCTGGCCGAGTTCGCCGAGCTCCGCCGCACCGCGCCGGTGTGGTGGAACCGGCAGCCCGACCGTCGAAGCGGGTTCGACGACGGCGGGTTCTGGGTGGTCAGCAGGCACGCCGACGTCAAGGAGGTCTCCCGGCGCAGCGACGTGTTCTCCACCTGGGAGAACACCGCCGTGATCCGGTTCAACGAGGGCATGACCCGCGAGCAGATCGAGCTGCAGCGGTTCATCATGATCAACATGGATCCGCCGCAGCACACCAAGCTGCGCAAGATCGTGCAGCGGGGCTTCACCCCGCGGGCCATCAACAGCCTGGAGGCGGCGCTGCACGACCGCGCGCAGCACATCGCCACCGAGGCCCGCAAACGCGGCAGCGGCGACTTCGTCACCGACGTGGCCTGCGAGCTGCCGCTGCAGGCGATCGCGGAACTGCTCGGGCTGCCGCAGGAGCACCGCAAGGAGATCTTCGACTGGTCGAACCAGATGATCGGCTACGACGACCCGGAGTACGACATCCAGCCGGAGGTCGCCGCCGCCGAGATGCTCGGCTACTTCGCGAACATGGCGGAGCAGCGCCGCGGCTGCCCGATGGACGACATCGTGACCAAGCTCGTGCAGGCCGACATCGACGGCAACGCGCTGACCGCGGACGAGTTCGGCTTCTTCGTGATCCTGCTGGCGGTGGCGGGCAACGAGACCACCCGCAACGCCATCACCCACGGCATGCTCGCGTTCATGGACAACCCGGACCAGTGGGAGCTCTACAAGGAGCAGCGCCCGTCGACGGCGGCCGACGAGATCGTGCGCTGGGCGACGCCGGTGGTCGCGTTCCAGCGCACCGCGACGGCGGACGTCGAGCTCGGCGGCGTGGAGATCAAGAAGGGCCAGCGGGTCGGGATGTTCTACAGCTCGGCGAACTTCGACCCGGATGTCTTCGACGAGCCGGAGCGCTTCGACATCACCCGCGACCCGAACCCGCACGTCGGCTTCGGCGGCAACGGCGCGCACTACTGCCTCGGCGCGAACCTGGCGCGCCTGGAGATCGACCTGATCTTCAACGCGATCGCGGACCACATGCCGGACATCAAGCGGGTGGGCGACCCGCGCCGCCTCCGCTCCGGCTGGCTCAACGGAATCAAGGAAGTCCAGGTCCAGTACAACTGATCAGCCGAAGAGCGCCCTCGGCCGAGCAACTCGGCCGAGGGCGCCTCTCGTCTAGAAGGAAGTCCAATTCTGCCTAAAATTGGAAACTTCTGGGTCTAGCCGGTCAGACCCCGCGCCCACCGGGTGAAGTCGGCCAGCGCGTCTCCGGTGAGCACGGCGATCGGCGGCGACGTCGTGGAAGCGGGGAGGGGCACCACCGAGTCCGCGGGCAGGTCCCGTGTCTGCTCGGCGGCGAGGGAATCCGGCGCGGCCGCGCTCGCCCTGGCCAGGAATGCGAGCGGCTCGTCGCCGACCGACTCGACGATGTCCAGCTTGCCGGCGGCGAGCTGCCGCAGCTCGTCCGCGTGCAACCGAACCTGCACCTCGCCAGCGCTCAGCAGCACTCCGGGCACGGTCTTGCGCCCCTGCCGGCCGACCGAGACCGGCATCGGCTCGGCGATCAGATCGCCGCCACGCCACGGCGTGCTCTCGTCCGTGGTTGCAGCACTGGGCTGTGCTTTCTCGGATTTCCGCCGTAGCCAGCCGACCATGGCGCGATGGTAATGGGGGCGCCACGCGCTTCACGCGAAATTCGAAACGCTCGGAGCCCCGCCGCAGTCCGAACGCGGCGAGGCGGGTTTCCGATTCGCAGGGCTCGTTTCAGCTTGGCTACGGGTACGTATGAGGCGTGACCGCAGGGCGCCGATTTCGCGCGAAATCGCAATCCCATCAGGTACCCGGGCCTTCGGGAATCGGGAGCTCTCCGCGGCGCGCCGGCGTCAGTTCTCCTGGCGGGTGGTGGCCATTGCGCGGTCGAATTCCCAGAACGCCCGCATCGAGCGGATCAGGCCGGCGTCGTCGACGTGGTAGACGAACACGCCTTCGGCGTCCATCGCATTGCCGTCCGGGAGGACCGTGGTGACCCGGCCGATGTTGGCCGCTTCGCGGCCCGCCGCGAAGGAGTCGTCGATGTGGAACTCGATGCGGCCGGCCTGGGCGATCGCCAGGTCCCAGAAGGCGGCGATGCCTTCGCGGCCGTGGTGGCCGTGGCCCTCGGGGTCGAAGACCGACGGGCCGACCGGGTCCTCCACGACGCAGTCCGGCGCGAACAGCGCCACCCACTCGTCCTTGGCGCCGCGCGCCACCGCGCTCATCGACGCCAGCGCCGCTTCGCGCGCCGGGTGCGGCTCGCGGGTCGCCGCCCAGTGCACGCCCTTGCTGTCCTCGTCCACGTCCTGCCTCCTGGTCCGGTGCGTGTCAGTTTCGCGTGAAAACGACCGGATGAACGTCAATTCCTCGCGAAATTGCGCCCGGGGCGCGGTCACACGTTGTTGATCACGTTACCGGAGAACTTGGCGAGCGACGCCTGCTTGGTGCTCAGGTCCGCGTCGAAGCCGTGGCCGTCGAACAGCCAGGGGACCACGATCGCGTCCGTCACGCCGATCTCGGCCTGTTCCCGGTAGCCGTCGGCGCCGAAGCGATCCACGCACACCGCCTGGATCTCGAACGGCTCGTCCGCTCGCCCGAACTCCGCGCGCAGCTCGGCGAGCCGGCCGATGGTGCTGCGCAGGTCGTCGATGCCCATCATCGCCGATGCCCAGCCGTCGCCCACCCGGGCCGCTCGGCGCAGCGCCGCATCGGTGTGCCCGCCGACGTAGATCGGCATCGGGCGCGCCGGTGCCGGGCTCATCTGCAGGCGGTCGAAGTCGAAGAATTCGCCGTGGTATTCCACCATTCCGCCGCCGAGGATCAGGCGCAGGACCTCGATCGCCTCGTCCACCCGCGCGCCGCGCTTCGCGTACGGCGCGCCGCACCACTCGAACTCCTCCGGCGCCCAGCCGAGCCCGATGCCCAGGCCGAACCGGTCGCCGGTGAGCACCGCCACCGACGCCAGCTGCCGCGCCAGCAGCACCGGATTGCGCGGCCCGAGCTTGAGGACCGAGGTGTAGAACCGCAGGCGCGAGGTTGCCGCGCCCATCGCCGCGGCGGCGACCAGCGGGTCCGCCCACGGCGTTTCCGCGGTCCACATCCGCGAGCCGTCCGGGGTGTACGGGTACGCCGCTGAGACCTGTTCGGAGTAGAACAGCGAATCGGGCAGGGCGATCGAGTCGAAGCCGCATTCCTCGGCGGTTCGGGCCAGCTCGGTGAGCTGGTCGAGCGGGCTCATCGCGACGGACAGCGTGAACTTCATCGTTCCCCCGGTTTCTGGGCTCCGACGACCCACATCGAGAAGTACTGGGAACCACCGCCGTAGGCGTGGCCGAGTGCGGTGCGGGCCCCGTCCACCTGGTGCTCGCCCGCCTTGCCGGTCACCTGCATCGCCGCCTCGGCGAACCGCAGCAGCCCGGACGCGCCGATCGGGTTCGACGACAGCACGCCGCCGGAGGGGTTGACCGGCAGCCGCCCGCCCATCGCGGTTTCCCCGGCCTCGGTCAGCTTCCAGCCCTCGCCGGTGGCCGCGAAGCCGAGGTTCTCCAGCCACATCGGCTCGAACCAGGAGAACGGCACGTAGATCTCCGCGGTGTCCACTTCGGACAGCGGATCGGTGATGCCCGCCTGCTTCCACAGCGCCGCCGCCGCGTCCCGGCCGGCCTGGGGATTCACCTGGTCCCGCCCGGCGAAGGTGGTCGGCTCGGTGCGCATCGCGGTGGCGTGGATCCACGCGGCAGGGCCGCCAGCCGGCTCGTCCCCGATGATCACCGCGCACGCGCCGTCGGAGGACGGGCAGGTCTCGTCGTAGCGGATCGGATCCCACAGCACCTGCGAGGCCAGCACCGATTCCGGCGTGATGTCACCCTGCTTGAGATGCGCGTACGGGTTCCGGGCGCCGTTGCGCCGATCCTTCGCCGCGACCATGGCGCCGATGTGCCCGGGCGCCCCGGAGCGGCGGATGTAGGACCGGACGTGCGGTGCGAAGTAGCCGCCCGCGCCGGCGCCGACCGGCATGCTGAACGGCGGCACGATCGACAGCGCCCACATCGCGTTGGATTCGGACTGCTTCTCGAACGCCACCGCGAGCACCCGGCGGTGCACGCCGCCCTGCACGAGGCTGGCCGCGACGTTGCCGGTCGAGCCGCCGACAGATCCGGCGGTGTGCACCCGCAGCAGTGGTTTGCCGGTGGCGCCTAGGGAATCGGCGAGGTGCAGCTCCGGCATCATTACGCCCTCGAACAGGTCGGGAGCCTTGCCGACCACGACGGCGTCGATGTCCGGCCAGTCCAGGCCGGCGTCGGTCAGCGCCCGCTCCGCGGCTTCCCTGCACAGCCCGGCGATCGAGACGTCCAGCCGTTTGCTGGTGTGGTGCGTCTGGCCGGTCCCGAGGACCGCCGCCAACCGCTTGCCCATCAGGACCTTCCCTCCATCACGCAGACCAGGTTCTGCTGCAGCGCCGGGCCGCTGGTCGCGTGTGCCAGCACCCGCCCGGCCCGCCCGTCCATCACGCGCGCCGCGGCCTCGCCGATGCGGGCCAGGCCGGCGGCGAACATCGGATTGCCGCAGAGCACGCCGCCGGAGGGGTTGATCGTGACCGAGTCGTCGAGCCCGATCGCCTGGCGCAGCAGGATTTCCTGGTGGGTGAACGGCGCGTGCAGCTCGGCGATCTCGATGCCGTCGGCCCGGGCGGCTTCCGCCGCGGCGGCGGTCGAAGTCGATCGGCGCAGGTCGCGGGAGCCGAGGCTGCCCGATTCGACGCGATGCTCCAAACCGGTTATCCAGGCGGGCCTTTCGCGGATCTCCCGCGCCCGATCGGCGCTCGCCAGAACGACCACGGCGGCGCCGTCGGTGATCGGCGCGCAGTCGTGCGCGCGAAGCGGATCGGCGATGTAGGGCTTGCCGAGCAACTCCTCGGCATCGACCGATCCGGACAGCTGCGCGCTGGGATTTCCCTTGGCGGCGGCGCGACTTCGAGCGGCGACGGCCGCCATGTCGTGCTCGGTCCAGTCGCCGGCGTCCAGGCCGAGCCGGGCCTGCAACCCGGCGATGCTCACCGAGTCCGGCCACAGCGGCGCGACCGAGTAGGGATCTAGCTGCAGCGCGAGCGTTCGGCGCAGGTCGCCCGCCGAGGACTTCCCGAAGCCGTAGACCAGCGCCGTGTCGACCTCACCGGTGCGGATCTTCACCCACGCCTCGTAGAGCGCCCACGCCGCGTCCATCTCCACGTGCGACTCGTTGATCGGCGGGAACGCGCCGATGGCGTCGACCGCCGCGATGAACGAGAACGCCCGGCCCGCGAGGTAGTCCGACGATCCCGAGCACCAGAACTCGATGTCCTCCTTCGCGAGCCCGGTTTCGGCCAGCACTTCGCGGAAGATCGGTACCAGCATTTCGACGCCGTTGGTGGTGCCCCGGGTGGCGCGCACGTTCGGTGCCTGCGCGAACCCGACGACGGCTACGTCTGTCACGGCGGACTCCCGGAGGGGCTCAGAGGTGTTGGGCGTAGGACTCGAACGGCGCATCGGGCTCGCCGGTCGGTTCGAAGTGGTCGATGTTCTGCAGCGTGGTGTCCCACTCCTCGCGGGGCTTCCAAACCGCGCGCACTCGCATCCCCATCCGCACTTCGTCCGCCGCGCAGCCGAGCACGAGGTGCAGGAACGCGATGTCGGCGCCGTCGAGCAGCACGTACGCGGAGACGTACGGCGGCTTGATGCGCTGGCCGAGGAACGGGACGTTGACGATGCAGAACGTGGTCACGATCCCGGTGTCGGGAAGCTCGACCTCTTCCTCGGTGGGCACCCCGTCGGTCGGGCACGCGCCGCGCGGCGGGATGTAGACCTTCGCGCACGCCGGGCAGCGCTGGCCGAGCAGCCGCCCTTCGGCGAGGCCGCGCAGATACCGGCTCTCCTCGGGCGATGCCGAGTGCCGGTAGTGCAGGTGCACCGGGGAAGTCAGCATCGTGACGGGTTCGGGGCGTGAGTCGCTGTTCCGGTTCTTACCGGACTCAGCGCTCACGACGTCTTGAGCCGGCTCGAAGCAGGCGATGTCCCGGATGCCGTTGCCGAGCTCTTCGGCCCAGCGGATCTGCACGCGCATCCCGGTGCTGATCTGCTCGGGCGACGGCACGTCGACGGCGTGCAGCATCGGCGTGTCCGCGCCGTCCAGCAGCACGAACGCCCAGGCGAACGGATGCTGGAGCGGCTGGCCCTCCAGCGGCTCGGGCATCCACGTCCAGCTGACGACGGTGCCGTGCGAACCGACCGGCACGAATTCGTCGAGGGCGGCGGCGGTATCCGGGTCGTACTCGACCGGCGGTACGTGCACCCGGCCGTCGCTGCCGCGAATCCCGACGATCCGGCGATCGCGCAGGGCGGTGGCGAATCGGCCGTGCACCGGTCCCAGGGATCGGGTGTAGTCGAAGCCGACTTCGAGCGGTGCGCTGAGTGGTTCCGGGAGCCCAGTCACGCACTGAAGTGAAACATGTTCTCGATTTTGGGGCAATATCCGGGCAGGATGACCCGGGAGTACTCGGAACAACGCCGCCGGACGAGGAGGTTCGCCGATGAAGATAGGCCTGCAGCTCGGCTACTGGGGTGCGCAACCGCCGTCAAACTCGGAAGAACTCGTTCTCGAAGCCGAGCGCGCCGGGTTCAACGGGATCTTCGCGGCGGAGTCCTGGGGATCGGACGCGTTCACGCCGCTCGCCTGGTGGGGCTCCCGGACGAGCCGCGTCCGGCTGGGCACCTCGGTCGCGCAGATCTCCGCGCGCTCGCCGGCCTCGTGCGCGATGCACGCGCTGACCCTGGACCACCTCTCCGGCGGGCGCTGCGTGCTGGGGCTCGGGGTGTCCGGCCCGCAGGTCGTCGAAGGCTGGTATGGCGCGCCGTTCGCGAAACCCCTTGCCCGGACGCGGGAATACGTCTCGATCGTGCGGCAGGTGCTGGCTCGCGAGGCGCCGGTGAGCAACGCTGGCGCGCACCACCCGTTGCCCTACGACGGGCCCGGCTCGCTCGGTCTCGGCAAGTCGCTGCGCGCGATCACCCATCCGCTGCGCGCCGACCTTCCGATCTGGCTGGGCGCCGAGGGGCCACGCAACGTCGCCCAGACCGCCGAGATCGCCGATGGATGGCTGGCGGTGTACTACTCGCCGCGCATCGCCGCGACGTACGAGGACTGGCTGGCCGAGGGATTCGCCAGGCCGGGCGCGCGCCGCAGCCGCGAGGAGTTCGAGATCGCGGCCAGCTGCCAGGTGGTCGTCACCGACGATCCGGCGGCCGAGCGGGCGCGGCTGAAGCCATCGCTTGCCCTCTACATCGGCGGGATGGGCGCGCCGGGGATGAACTTCCACGCCGAGCTGTTCCGGCGGATGGACTACGGATCCGCCGTCGACGACGTGGTGCGGCTGTTCGCGGCCGGGCGGCGCGAGGAGGCGGTGGCGGCCGTGCCGGACGAGATGGTCGACGACATCGCGATCATCGGCGACGCCGACGCGGTGCGGAACCGGGTGCGGGAGTGGGAACGGGCCGGGGTGGACACGCTGCTGGTCGGCTGCCGAGAAGCCGGGCACCTGCGCGGTGTCGCGGACGCGCTGGGGCTTGCCGAGAATCTGTAACGGGTTCTAGTTTGTAGGTCGCGCGGGTCGGCTGGTGGTGTCGTGAGTGCTGAAGCCGGTAAGAACCGGCTTCAGCGCACAGACCGCCAGCGCGCCGAGGAAGACGTACAGCGTCTTCATCGGGGCCTTGTCGGCGAGCCGCCCGCCGACCGCGGTGCCGACGGT
>NZ_JBFAKG010000072.1:25796-27632 GCF_040655595.1 Saccharopolyspora sp. NPDC050389 | reverse complement strand
TGCTCAGGACCCGTGAGTACTTTTGGTCGCTATAGAGGCTGTTTCCAAACTCGTTCTGCGTGGCGGTGCGGGTGGCGGCCCCCCTGCGGGAGTAAGAACCGGCTTCAGCGCTCACGACACCTCGCCCCGGCCTGCCCTGCTCAGTACTCCGATTCCCGCGTCATCGTCGACAGGAGTCCGTCGTGTCCGACATCGGGCTGTGGAAGATCGCCGAGCAACAACCGAACCGGACGGCCGTGATCGCACCGGACGGAAGGGCGGTCGGCTACGCCGAACTCGCCGCCGCCGCGGACCGCTACGGGCGCGGCCTGCAGAACATGGGTCTCGAGGCCGGCGACAGCATCGTGCTGATGCTGCCCAACGGCGACGACCTGCTCGCCGCGTACTTCGCGGCGATGCAATGCGGGCTGTACGTCGTGACGGTGAACTGGCACCTGGTCGGCGCCGAAGTCGCCTACCTGATCGAGGACAGCGGGGCGAAGGCCTTCGTGGCGCACGAGCGGTTCGCCGAGGCGGCGACGGATGCCGCCGCCCGCAGCGGGCTGCCCGCGTCGGCCCGCTTCGCCGTCGGCGAGATTCCGGGATTCCAGGCCCTTTCCGGGCTCGGTGCGCAGGAGCCGCCGAAGCGCCCGGAGGTGCGGACGATGGGCTCGCCGATGCTTTACACCTCGGGAACCACCGGTCGCCCCAAGGGCGTTCGGCGCCCGCTGACCGGGGCCGATCCGGACGAGGTTCCGGCCGCGGCGAAGTGGTTCTTCGGCATCTTCGGCCTGCACCCGTTCGACGACCACGTGCACCTGTGCGGCTCGCCGCTCTACCACACCGCGGTGCTCAACTTCGTCAGCCACTCCGTCCAATTCGGACACACCGCGGTGCTGATGGATCGCTGGGACCCGGCGGAGATGTTGCGGCTGATCGAACTGCACCGCGTCACGCACACGCACATGGTGCCGACCCAGTTCCACCGGCTGCTGGCGCTGCCGCCGGAGGACCGCGAGCGCCACGACGTCTCCTCGCTGCGCGCGGCGATCCACGGCGCCGCGCCGTGCCCGCCCGAGGTCAAGCGGGCGATGCTGGAGTGGTGGGGGCCGGTGGTGGTGGAGTACTACGCGGCGACCGAGGGCGGCGGCACGTCGATCACCGCGGCGGAGTGGCTGGACAAGCCGGGTTCGGTCGGCAAGGCGTGGCCGGGCTCGACGGTGAAGGTGCTCGGCGACGACGGCGCGGAGCTGCCGCCCGGCGAGATCGGCACCGTGTACATGCGGATGGGCGGCTCCAGCTTCGAGTACCACCGGGACGCGCAGAAGACGAAGCAGGCGCGGGTGGGCGACCTGTTCACCATGGGCGACGTCGGCTACCTCGACGAGGACGGCTACCTGTACCTGCGCGACCGCAAGAGCGACATGATCATCTCCGGTGGGGTGAACATCTACCCGGCGGAGATCGAGAACGCCCTGTCGGTGCACCCGCAGGTCGCGGACGTGGCGGTGTTCGGCGTGCCGCACGCGGACTGGGGTGAGGAGGTCAAGGCCGTCGTGCAGCCCGCCGGCGGAGCCGAGCCGGGGGAGGAGCTGGCGGCCGACCTCATCGCCTTCGCCCGCGAACGGCTGGCGAAGTTCAAGATCCCGCGAAGCATCGACTTCGTCGCCGAACTTCCCCGCGACCCCAACGGAAAGCTCTACAAGCGAAAGCTCCGCGAGCCCTACTGGGCCGACCACGACCGCGCGATCTGACGCGGGGCCGTGAGTCTTTTGTTGGGGGGTGGGGCACCCCAAAACAAAAACCCCCCCGGGCGCCCCCCGGGCGGGGGGGGGTGTGTTTTTTTTGGGAGAACAA
>NZ_JBFAKG010000072.1:0-25786 GCF_040655595.1 Saccharopolyspora sp. NPDC050389 | reverse complement strand
CCGGAGGAAAAGGACGCGGACTCCCACCGAGGCCGGGCACTGCGACTCCTGCTCCCGGCGCTGCGCGAACTCGCGGGCTGAACCAGACATGGCAACCCAAAAGACTCACGGCCCCGATGCCGACCGTCGTGCGTGCTTTGGATTGTTATGGCGCTCCAAAGCACTCACGAGTCGCTACCGGCCGCGGAACTCGGGCTTGCGCTTCTCCGCGAAGGCCCGGGGGCCTTCCTTGGCGTCTTCGCTGCCGAAGACCGCCATGCCGAGGCGGGCGTCCACCTTGAACGCTTCGTTTTCCGGCATGCCTTCGGTTTCCCGCATCGTGCGGAGGATCGCCTGCACCGCGAGCGGGCCGTTGGCGGTGATGAGTTCGGCCAGTTCCAGGGCCTTGTCGAGGGCTTGGCCGTCCGGGACGACGTGGCCGATCAGGCCCAGTTCCTTGGCTTCCGGGGCGAAGATGTGCCTGCCGGTCAGGAGGATGTCGGCCGCGACCGTGTACGGGATCTGGCGCGGCAGGCGGACCGCCGAGCCGCCCAGCGGGAACAGGCCCCAGCGAGCCTCCGACACGCCGAACCGCGCGCTCTCGCCCGCCACCCGGATGTCGGTCGCCTGGAGGATCTCCGTGCCACCCGCCACCGCGGGCCCTTCCACCGCCGCGATCAGCGGCTTCGTCAGCCGCCTTCCCTTGAGCAGCGGTTCGATCACCGACATGTCCATGCCGCGGGCGGTGTCGCCGGGATGCGCCTGCGTCATCGCCTTCAGGTCCGCGCCGGCGCAGAACGCGCCGCCTGCGCCGGTCAGCACGCACGCCCGGATGTCGTCGTCGCCGTCGACCTCGTCCCAGGCCTGCCGCATGATCTCCAGCATCGGCCCGGACAGCGCGTTGCGGACCTCGGGCCGGTTCATCGTCACGACGAGCACCGCGCCGCGCCGCTCGACCAGGCAGTGGGGTTGTTCGACGACCTCGGTTGTCGACGTCATGGGAACCTTTCCGGTCGGTGTTGGGAATCGGCTCGCCGGATCACCCGGTTGGACGCAGGAGGAACCTGCCGAGCGGCAAGCCGGGTCACGCTCCGCGAGCGGATGTCCCGGCTGCAGAACGTGACGTCGATTCGGCTTTTCGGGTTCTTGCCCAGAACGATAACACGTTCTATTTTCTCTGAGGTGGCTTACAACATCGCAGATCTTTTTGAGCACGCCGTCGATCTGGTGCCAGATCGCGTCGCCGTGATCTGCGGCGAGCGGCGGCTGACCTTCGCGCAGCTGGACCGGCGGGCAAACCGGCTCGCGCACCACCTAACGGCCCGCGGCCTCGGGCCGGGCTCCCACATCGGGGTCTACTCCCGGAATTCCATCGAGGCACTGGAAACCATGCTCGCGGCGTACAAGATCCGCGCGGTGCCCATCAACATCAACTTCCGCTACGTGCCGAACGAACTGCGCTACATCTTCGGCAACGCCGACCTCACCGCGCTGGTGCACGAGCGCCGCTACAGCGACAACGTGGCCAAGGTCCGGCCGGATTTCCCGGAACTGCACGAGGTTCTCGTCATCGAAGACGGCACCGACGCCGACTACGCCGGGTACGGCGGCGTCGAGTACGAGTCGGTGCTGGCCGGCCGATCGGACGAACGGGACTTCCCGGAGCGCAGCGCCGACGACCTCTACCTGCTCTACACCGGCGGCACCACCGGCATGCCCAAGGGCGTGATGTGGCGCCACGAGGACGTCTGGCGGGTGCTCGGCGGCGGCATCGACTTCATGACCGGCGAGGCGATGCGCGACGAGTGGCAGCAGGCCCGCGCCGGCGCCGAGAGCGGCGGCCTGATCCGGCTGCCCGCCGCGCCGTTCATCCACGGCGCCGCGCAGTGGGCCAGCTTCGGCAACCTCTTCGCTTGCAGCGCAGTGGTTTTCGTCCCGCAGTTCGACGCGCACGAGGTGTGGCGGACGATCGAGCGTGAGCAGGTCCACGTGCTGGCGATCGTGGGCGATGCGATGGCCCGGCCGCTCATCGAGGCGTTCCACGAGGGCGGCTACGACGCCTCGTCGCTGCTGGCGATCTCCAGCAGCGCGGCGCTGTTCTCGCCATCGGTGCAGCGCCAGTACCTCGACGCGCTGCCCAACGTGGTGATCACCGACTCGATCGGCTCGTCGGAGACCGGGTTCAGCGGCATCGGCGTCATCGGCCGCGAGAGCGGGCAGACCGGCGGCCCGCGGGTCAACGCGGATGCCGACACCACGGTGATCAGGGACGACGGGAGCTTCGCGGATCCCGGCGAGATCGGCTGGCTGGCGCGCAGCGGGCACGTGCCACTCGGCTACTACAAGGACGAGGAGAAGTCGCGGTCGGTGTTCGTCGAGATCGACGGCAACCGCTACGTCGTCCCGGGCGACTACGCGCGGATCGAGGACGACGGCACCGTGACGATGCTCGGGCGCGGCTCGGTGTCGATCAACACCGGAGGTGAGAAGGTCTTCCCGGAGGAGGTCGAGGCCGCGCTCAAGTCGCATCCCGACGTGTTCGACGCACTGGTCGTCGGCGTGCCCGACGAGCGGCTCGGCCAGCGGGTCGCGGCCGTGGTGCAGCCGAGGGCCGGCGTGGCACCGGGCCTTGCGGATCTCGATGCGCACGTCCGGGAGTGGATCGCCGGCTACAAAGTGCCGCGCAGCCTGTGGCTGGTGGACCAGGTCATCCGCTCGCCCAGCGGAAAACCCGACTACACCTGGGCGAAGCGGCACACCGAGACGCACGAGCCGGCCGACGCGCGCGAGCCGTCGCGGCGCGAGACCGCCACCGAACCGAGCTGAGGACTCGGAGTCGAACTTGGCTTCTGTCCTTGTCTTCGAAGCGGCGCAGCCGCTTAGCCCACCTATGCAACTTGCACCGCCGCGGGTTCTCAGACTGTGCCCGCCCTGCTGGGCTACTGGGCGAGGCCAGTCCCCGATGCCGCGTATTTGGTCATACGTAAGTCGGGATCCCACAGCCAGGCGGCGGCCGTAACTCCCGCCGGGGGGCCGCTCCCCGCACCGCCACGCAAAACGAGTTCGGAGACAAGAACCAATGCGAACGAAGACCTGCGACACCTTGGGCATCGAGCATCCTATTGTCGGCTTCACGCCGTCTGAGCACGTTGCGGCGGCGATCAGCCGGGCCGGTGGGATGGGCGTGCTCGGCTGCGTCCGGTTCAACGACGCCGACGAACTGGACGCCGTGCTCGACTGGATGGACGACAACACCGACGGCAGGCCCTACGGCGTGGATGTCGTGATGCCCGCGAAGATCCCCACCGAGGGCGCGGCCGTCGACCTGCAGGCCCTGATCCCGCCGGAGCACCGGGAGTTCGTGCAGCGGACGCTCGACGAGCTCGGCGTGCCGGAGCTCGCGGACGGGGAGCAGCAGGCGGACGGCGTGCTGGGCTGGCTGCATTCGGTCGCTCGGTCCCATGTGGACGTCGCGCTGCGGCATCCCATCCGGCTGATCGCCAACGCACTCGGCTCGCCGCCGGTGGACGTCATCCGACAGGCCCACGAGCACGACGTGCTGGTCGCCGCGCTGGCGGGGAAGGCCGAGCACGCCCGTCGTCACGTCGACAACGGCGTGGACATCGTCGTGGCGCAAGGGCACGAGGCCGGTGGGCACACCGGCGAGATCGCCACGATGGTGCTGGTGCCGGAGATCGTCGACGCCGTCGGCGACCGGGCTCCGGTGCTGGCGGCCGGTGGCATCGGGTCCGGGCGCCAGGTCGCGGCGGCGCTAGCGCTCGGCGCCGGCGGCGCGTGGCTGGGCTCGTACTGGCTGACCACCAGCGAATACCGGCAGATGCCGGGCAACGCGGCGACGCAGCAGGCGCTGCTGGCGGCGGGTTCCAGCGACACGGTGCGCTCCCGGATCTACACCGGGAAACCGGCCCGGCTGCTCAAGACCCGCTGGACGGACTCGTGGGCGGCCGACGACGCCCCCGAACCGCTGCCGATGCCGCTGCAGAACATCCTGGTCAGCGAGGCGCACCAGCGCATCATGCGTTCCGGCGATCCGGACGTGGT
Source organism: Saccharopolyspora sp. NPDC050389 (assembly GCF_040655595.1). Lineage (NCBI taxonomy): Bacteria > Bacillati > Actinomycetota > Actinomycetes > Pseudonocardiales > Pseudonocardiaceae > Saccharopolyspora > Saccharopolyspora sp. NPDC050389. The sequence goes on along the minus strand of NZ_JBFAKG010000072.1, from coordinate 21,745 downwards.
CTCGATGCCGGTGGGCCAGATCGTCGGCCGGATGAACGAGATCCGCCCGGTCGCCGACGTCATGGCGGATCTCCTCGCCGAACTCGACGAGACCATAGCCGCCCTCAACAAGCTCCGCTGAGAGCCTGATTCCAGGCTCGTTTTGCATGGCGGTGCAAGTAGCGGCCCCCTGCGGGAGTTACAGATGCCGTCTGGACTGTGGGATCCCCGATTTCCGTATGTCCAATACGCGGCTTCGGGGCTGTCCTCGCCAGACGACATCTGAGAACCCGCGGCGGTGCCGGTTGCGAGGGCTAAGCGGCTGCGCCGCTTCAAAAAACAAAAGCGCCACATCTAAAGCAGCCGCTGAACCTCAGGAATCGCGGCGCAGCACCCAGAAACCCTCGCTCGAGTTCACGATCTGGAAGCTGGCCCCGCCGTATTCCCTGGCGTAGTCGCGCATCTCGGCGGCCGTCTTGTCCGGCTCGTAGACGGCGACGTAGTCCGGGACGAACCCTTCGGTGTTGCCGGGGAAGAAGACCCGGCAGCGGTCGGTGAGGTGCGCGATCGTGGCGTTGTTGGCCACGACCGACGCGCCGTCCGGGATCTCGGCGAGCACGCGCGCCGCGGCGGCCGGATCCTGCTCGAAGCGTTCGTCGTTGCTCTTGGTGAGCTGCGCTATCGGCAGCGTGACGCTGAGCGCCACCGCCGCTGCCAGGACGAGCCCCGGCAGGTGCGAGGCGTAGCCCCGCAACCAGGACGGATGGGTCGCGCGCAGCCGGGCGATCGCGTCGACCATCGCGAGGGTGACGATCGGCATCAGCACGGCGTTGTAGTGCCAGTCCGTGCTCCAGTAGTGCTCCTCCACGGACGCGAACCGCCAGCCGAGCGTCGGGAGGATGGCCAGGAGCAGCGGCGAGCGGAGCGCGATCAGCCCCGTCGTCGGAACCAGGATCCACAGGGTGGTGCTGAACTTGTCGCCCACGCCCTCCAGCAGCGAGGCGGGGAACCCGGTGTCGCCGGAGATCTTGTCCCAGTACCGGTAGGCGCCCGTCGGGCTGAACGACGGGATGAGCAGCAGCGTGATGCAGGCCCAGATGACGGCGAACAGAACTGCGCTCGCCACTGCGACCCGGGCGAATCGCTTGTCGTGCCTGGCGCACCACGCGAGCACCAGCGCCATCGCCGCCGCGGTGAGCGCGAGATCGTCCTTGACCAGCACGAGCGGCGCGATGAGCGCGAGCGCGCGCCACCACCGCTGCGACAGCATGGCTTCGAGGGCGAAGGCGACGAGCGGGACGGCGAAGCAGATCTCGTGGAAGTCGAAGTCGACGGCCCGCTGCACGCCCCAGGACAGGCCGTACGCGACGCCCACGGCCCACCCCCTGGTGCCGCCGAGCAGGCGGGTGGCGGCGCGGGTGACCGGCACGATCGAGAGCGCGAACAGGGCCGCCTGCGCGACGAGCAGCGTCTGGGCGGAGGGGAACAGGAAGTACAGCGGCGCGAGCAGGACCAGCACGGGGCTGAAGTGGTCGCCGAAGATGACGAACCCGGGTCCCAGCAGGTCCGCGACCGGCACCCGGCCCTCGGCGTAGGAGCGCACGACCTGCTCGAAGATGCCGAGGTCGAACGACATCGACGCGTAACTGGTGTAGCGCGACAGCGACAGCCAGGCGTAGCAGCCGAAGAACGCCGCCCACAGCAGGAACAGGACCGCCTGGTTCGACACCGCGCGGCGGCCGGGGCTCGCGGCGGTGGTGGGAACGGCGGTGGTGGTGCTCATCGGGACTCCGTCGAGGTCGGGGTGCTGGAGGTCGTCGGCTGGATCGAGGTGGACGGAAACGGGGAGCTCGCCGACGTGACCGGTGCGGTGAGCGACGGCGCCGGGCCGGCGGGAACCACGGGCTGCTGCTCGCGGCCGTCCGTCGCCACCGTGACCGCGACGGTGATCGCGACCACGGCCGCCGCGCCGGTGACTCCGGAGGCGAGCTGCTGTCGCCGCAGCCGCCTGCCGCCGCGCTTGGTGATCTCGCGCGCAGACAGCGGCGACGCGTGCTGCTCGGCTTCGGCGGCGGCGCGGCGGAATGCCGCGCGCACCTGGTCATCCGCCGCGCCGGCGGGCTCGAAGTGGTGGTCAGACACCGTGATCCTCCCCGCGCAACATGTCGCCCGCCCGCGCCGCCACCGCGGCCCTGCCCCGTGCCAGGTGGGTCTTCACGGTTCCGCTGGACATCCCGGCCTCCTCGGCGATCTGCGCGACGGACAGGTCGCAGACGTAGTGCAACGCCATCACGAGCCGCTGCCTCGGCGGTAGCTGCCGCAGGATCGCGGACAGCGCGAGGAGCCCTCCCGGGTCAGGCTCGTCCGCGACGGCCGGGCGCTGGCCGGCGAGCCGGGCCCACGCCTGCGTCGCGCGCTTGGCGCGGTGCCACCGGCTGATGGCCACCCGGGTGGCGGTGACGCGCACCCACGCCTCCGGCGCGCCGTCGCGGAGCAGCGCGCCCCGGTGCGCCCACGCCCGCGCGAATGCCTCGTGCACCACGTCCTGGGCTTCGTGGACGTCGCCGGTGACCAGGCACAGCTGACCGATCAGCCGCCTGGCCGACAGCGCGTAGAACTCCTCGAACTCTTCGACCGTCAAGACTCGCGTAACCCCCGTGCGGTGTCCCTCATAAACCCTCTACTCGGCTAGGACGTTTCGGGTTGACATCGCACGAGATTTTCTCGCCCCGATGTGACCACCCTCACTTCGCCGGTGCTCTCCCGGTGCGGAATTCCACTTCGGGCAGCGGATTCGCCGGGAGCGCGGCTATCAGCGGGGCTCGACGAGGGCTTGCAGCAGGTCACGCAGGGTTTGCTGCTGTGCCGCGGAGAGCGGGGTCAGCGGGGACTGGGTGCTCAGGCGCTTGAGCACGGTGGTCCGGCTGCGCCGGCCGGCCGGGGTGAGCACGATCTGCTTGGCGCGCCGGTCGGTCGGGTGCGGGCGGCGCTCGATCAGGCCCTGCTGTTCGAGCCGGTCCAGCACGAACGTGGCGTTCGAGGCCTCGCAGGACATCCTCGCGGCCAGCTCGCGCGCCGTGATCGGCTCGGACAGCTCGCGGAGCGCGACGACCTGCGACGCCGTCAGGCCCAGCTCCTCGGCGACGCGGCGCACGTGGACGTCGAGGGTCTGCGCGAACTGGTGCACCAGCTTGCACACGTCCCGGTCGATCTGACTGCCCGCCGACGGATCCCTGGCCATGCCCCGAGTCTAGCGGCGATGATTCGAACTGTGGTAGTTCTAATTCACATCATATGAGTTCGAACTAGTGGAGGTTTCGTGCCGCTTCCCGTCCTGTCCCTGATGTTGGTCGTTTTCGGCTTCACCACAGGGGAATTCGTGATCGCGGGCATCCTGCCGGACGTGGCCGCCGACCTGTCGGTGTCGCTTCCCGCAGCGGGCCTGCTGGTGACCGCCTACGCGCTGGGCATGATCGTCGGGGGACCGGCGGTCACCGTCCTGACCGCGCGGCTGGCCCGCAAGCCGCTCATCGTCGGCCTCATCGCCGTGTCCCTCGCCGGGAACCTCGGCTCGGCGGTGGCGCCGAACTACCCGGTGCTCCTGGTGGCGCGGTTCGTCGCGGGCCTGGTCGTGGCCACGTTCTTCGCCGTCGCGATCGCCACCGCCGTCTCGATGGCTCCGGCGAACAAGCAGGCCTCGACCGTGGCGAAGGTGGCCCTCGGCATGAACCTGGGCATCATCCTCGGCACGCCGATCGGCACCTTCATCGGCCACGGCTTCGGCTGGCGGGCGACGTTCGCGGCGGTCGCCGCGCTCATCGTCGTCGCCCTGCTGCTGGTGCTGCGCTTCGTGCCGGCCCAGCCCGCGGTCGCCACCGGCCCGGTCCTCGCCGAGCTGCGCGTGTTCGCGCGCCGCGACGTCCAGCTGGCGATCGGCCTCACCGCCGTGGGCAACGTGGGCGTCGTGACCGTCTTCTCCTTCATCACCCCGCTGCTCACCGACGTCAGCGGCTTCGGTGCCGGTGCGGTCCCGGTGTTGTTGCTGGTCTACGGCGCGGGCGCGGTCGTCGGGAACTTCCTCGGCGGGTGGCTGGCGGACAAGGCCCTGATGCCCTCGTTAGCCGGCCTGCTCGCCGTGCTGGCCGGTGCTTTGGCGCTGTTCTGGCTCGTCGGCGGCATGCAGGTGCCTGCCGCGGTGCTGACGTTCGTAGTCGGCGTGCTGGCCTTCGCGATCATCCCGGGCATGCAGACCCGTGTGCTGGCCGCGGCCGGTTCCGCGCCCACGCTGGCGGTGGCGGTCAACGCCGCGGGCTTCCAGGTCGCCGCCGCGTTCGCCGGGTGGTTGGGCGGACAGGTCATCAGCAGCGGGCTCGGCCTGCGGTCGATCTACCTCGTCGGCGCACTGCTCACGGTGGCGGGCCTGGGCATCGCGGGCTACCTGCTGCACCGCGACCGCCGGCCGGCCCACCGCTCCTGACGCCGAGAGACGAGGAATTTCCCATGGATGGCAAGAAGTTGAGTGGCAAGGTCGCGCTGGTGACCGGCGGATCGCGCGGTATCGGGGCGGCGACCGCCCGGGCGCTGGCGGCCGACGGTGCGACGGTGGCAATCAGCTATGCCACGTCCGGCGATCGGGCCGGGGAAGTGGTCGCGGAGCTCGACGGGGCCGCCGCGTACCGGGCTGATCAGGGTGATCCGGGGCAGGTGACCGATCTCGTCGAAGCCGTGGCCGCCGACTTCGGGCGGCTGGACATCCTGGTGAACAACGCCGCGAGCTTCGTCCCCGGCCGGGTCGACGCCGACGCCGATCCGGCCGCCCTGGAACGCCAGTTCGCCGTCAACGTCGGTGGAGTCACCGCGGCCATCCGGGCCGCCGCGCGGACGATGGGCGAAGGCGGGCGGATCATCACCGTCGGCTCCATGCAGGCCACCCGCGCCGGGTTCCCGGGCGTCGCCGACTACGTGTCGACGAAGGCCGCGATCACCGGCTACAGCAAGGGCACCGCCCGGGACCTGGGGCCGCGCGGCATCACCGTCAACGTCGTCCAGCCCGGCTCGGTGGCGACCGAGATGAACCCCGACGAAGGGCCGTTCGCCGACGTCCAGCGCTCGGCGAACGCGTTGGGCCGGTTCGGCGGGCCGGCGGAGGTCGCGGCGGCCATCGCGTTCCTGGCCGGGCCCGGCGCGTCGTTCATCACCGGCGCGGTCCTCGACGTCGACGGCGGCTACCTGGCCTGATCGGAGGCCGGGGAATAGCGGGTGTTCGAGCGGTGCCAGATCGGGTCCGGGGTTTCGCGGCCCTCTGCGGCGAGTTGGCGCTTGACGACTTTGAAGGTCGCCGTGCGGGGGAGTTCCGCCGCCAGGCGGACGTAGCGGGGCCACTGCTTGGGGCCGAGATCGGGTTGGGCGGCGAGGAAGTCGCCGAGGGTAGCGGGATCGAACTCCGGCGTCGCGACCAGCGCGGCCATCACCTGGTCGCCCACCCGCGGATCCGGGATGCCGTACACGGCTGCCTCGGTGATCTCGTTGTGGCGCAACAGGATTCGCTCGATCGGCGCGGTGCCCAGGTTCTCGCCGTCCACCCGCAGCCAGTCGGCCGAGCGGCCCGCGAAGTGGCAGAAGCCGTCCGCGTCCAGGTAGGCGAGATCGCCGCTCCAGTACATGCCGTCGCGCATCCGCTCCGCGTCGGCCTCCGGGGCGTTGTAGTAGCCCGCGAACCAGCCCGAACCCGCGGTGTTGACCAGCTCGCCGATCGCCTCGCCGGGATTCAGCAGGCGGCCGTCGGCGGAGAATTCGGCCTGGGAACAGGGTTTTCCGGTGTCCGGGTGGAGTACTGCGACGCCGTCCGGGAGCCGGCCCAGCGCGCCGGTCGGCGTGTCGGGCGTGCGGGCCACCGCGATGCCGCCCTCGGTGGAGCCGAAGCCGTCGACGACGCGGCAGCCGAACCGTTCGGCGAACCGGGCCAGATCCCGTTCATTGCCCTCGTTGCCGTACACCACGCGCAGCGGGTTCTCGGTGTCGTCCGGCCGTTCCGGCGTGGCGAGGATGTGCGACAGCGGTTTGCCCACGTAGTTGGCGTAGGTCGCGCCGAAGCGCCGCACGTCGGGCAGGAAGCCGGAGGCCGAGAAGCGGCGGCGCAGCGCGATGCCCGCCCCGGCGGCCAGGCCGACGGCCCAGCCCGCCATCAGGGCGTTCGAGTGGAACAGCGGCATCGACACGTAGGCCACGTCGTCGCCGGTCAGGTCGAACCGGTCGGCCAGCATCCGGCCGGGCGCGGCGATCTTGCCGTGCGTGCAGCGGACCGCCTTCGGCTCGCCGCCGGTGCCGGAGGTGAACACCAGCACGAGCAGGTCATCGGGCGTCGCGGGCACGGGATCGACCTCGCTCCCGGCGTGCTCGGCGAGCAGCGCCTGCCACGACGGCTCGTCGACGACCAGCAGCTTCGCCGCCCCGAGGTCGAGGCCGTCCAGCAGTTCCGCGTGTGCGCTGTCGGTGACGATCAGCTGGCAGTCCGCCAGCCGGACATCGCGCGCCAGCGCCGCCCCGCGCCGCGTCGGGTTCAGGCCCACGATCACCGCGCCGGACAGGGCCGCTCCGCCGAGGAGGAACGCGAACTCCGGGACGTTGCCGAGCAGGACGCCGACGTGGAACGGGCCAGGGCGGCGCAGGGATTCCAGCAGCGAGGCGTACTGGGCGCAGATGTGCACCTTCGAGGACCACGACCAGGCGCGGTCCTCGAACCGCAGCCCGCAGCCGTCGTCGTCGGCGCGGGCGAGCAGGAGCTCGGTCACCGTCGGCGTCATGTCAGACCGCCAGCGCGTCGCCGAGCCGGCCCAGCTGCTCGGCCGCGCCGCCGAAGGAGAACTCGTTGCGCTTGGCCGCGACGAAGTAGCGGTGCAGCGGGTGGTCGACGTCGATGCCGACGCCGCCGTGCACGTGGACCGCGGTGTGCGCCACCCGGTGCCCGGCGTCGGCGGCCCAGAACTTCGCGGTGGCCACCTCCGTCTCGCACGGCAGCCCCTCGTCGACCCGCCATGCCGCCTGCCACAGCGTCAGCCGCGCGGCCTCCACGTCGATGAACGCGTCCGCCAGTCGCTGCGCGACGGCCTGGAAGCTGCCGATCGGCCGCCCGAACTGCACGCGTTCGCGGGAGTATTCGGCGGTCAGCTCCAACGCCCGCTCGACGACGCCGACCTGGTGGGCGCAGCTGCCGATGGTGGCCCGGGTGATCAGCCAGTCCAGCACCGCCGAATCCTCGCCCAGCAACCGGTCGTCGCCGACCCGCACGCCGTCCAGCTCCAGCCACGCTTCGCTGTCGGCGTCCACGATGCGCTGCCTTTCGACCGACAGTTGCGCGGGCTCGACGAGGAACACCCTCGGTCCGTCCGATGTGGACGCCGGAATCAGCACGAGATCGGCGACCATGCCGGCCGGGACCGTGGTCTTCGTGCCGGTGAGCACCCAATCGTCGCCGTCGCGCTCGGCGCGGCAGGCGGGACGGCGCGGGTCGGGGTTGTGCTCCTCGGTGAGCGCGGCGGTCAGCACCAGCTCGCCGTTGGCCGCCGGAACGCCCCAGCGCTGCTGCTGATCGGGATCGCCGAAGCGGGCCAACGCCGCCGTGGCCGTGGTGATCGAGGCGAGGTAGGGCACCGGCGCGACCGCGCGGCCCAGCTCGATCAGCACGGAACACTGCTCCAGCAGACCGAAACCGCCGCCGCCGACGGAACTCGGCAAGGCGGCCGAAAGCACCTCGGCCTGCGCCAACTGCGTCCACAGTGCACGGTCGAATCGGTCCGGTTCGCGCTCGACCTCGCGCAGCCGCTCGTTGGTCACGCGATCGTCGAGAATCTCCCTGGTCAGCCCGCCCAGATCGAGCTGGGCCTCGGTGCACGAGAAGTCCATGAACCCTCCCTCTGGGGCCTTGTCACGGCTATCGGCTCGTGAGCGATCACTCCGGTTCTTACCGGAGTTACTGCTCACGACTGTGGTGAGCGGTTCGTGAGCGATGGTTCCGGTTCTTACCGGAGTGATCGCTCACGACTAGCGCTTCGCTGGGGGCAGGCCGAGGCCTACCGCCGCGACTATGTCTCGTTGCACCTCGTTGGTTCCGCCGCCGAAGGTCAGGATCAGCGACGAGCGGTGCATTCGTTCGATCCGGCCGCGCAGCGCCGCGCCCCGGGAGCCCTGCCGCACGTACGCGGCGCTGCCGAGCACCTCCATCAGCAGGCGGTATGCCTCGGTGGCGAACTCCGTGCCGTACACCTTGGTCGCCGACGCCGTGGCCGGTGCGGGTTGCCGCTCCGCGGTCGTGGCGATCTTCCAGTTCACCAGCTTGAGGAACTCCGCCCCGGCGTGCACGCGCGCCAGGTGTCGCCGCACCCACTCCTGGTCCAGCACCCGGCGCCCGTCGGTGAGCCGCGTTTCCCGCGCCCACTCCAGCACCTCGTCCAGCGCCAGCCGCAGCGGGGCGGCGGAGGTGAGCGCGACGCGCTCGTGGTTGAGTTGGTTGGTGATCAGCGGCCATCCCTCGTTCTCGGCGCCCACCAGCGCGGAAGTCGGCACGCGCAGATCCTGGTAGTAGGTGGCGCTGGTGGACGGCCCGGCGACGGTGTGCACCGGCGTCCAGGAGAAGCCGGGCGCGGCCGTGGGCACGATGAGGATGCTCAGGCCGCGGTGCTTCTTCGCGTCGCGGTCGGTCCGGCAGGCCAGCCACACGTAGTCCGCGTACTGGATGAGGCTGGTCCACATCTTCTGGCCGTTGATCACGTAATCCTCGCCGTCGCGTTCGGCGGTGGTGCGCAGCGAGGCGAGGTCGGTGCCCGCCTCCGGCTCGGAGTAGCCGATCGCGAAGTGGATTTCGCCGGAGGCGATCTTAGGCAGGTAGTGCGATTTCTGCTCGGCGGTGCCGAAGCGCATGATGGTCGGCGCGATGCTGTTGAGCGTCAGGAACGGAACCGGGGCGCCGGCGATCGCGGCCTCGTCGGTGAAGATCAGCTGGTCCAGCATGCTCCGGTTCTGTCCGCCGTACTCCTCCGGCCAGCCCAGCGCGAGCCAGCCGTCGGCGCCCATCTGCCGGACCAGCTGCTTGTAGGCGGCGCCGTCGCCGTAGTCGCCGTGCGAGGTCAGTTCGTCGCGGAGCTCCGGTGTCATGAGCTTGCCGAAGTAGCGGCGCAGCTCCTTGCGCAGCTGCTCCTGCTCGGGCGTGTAGGCGATGCGCATGCATCCCTCCTGCGTCGACGGGAGAGCGTGTGGAACATGTTTCACCAACCATAGTCCGAATGTGGCGAAGCGGTCGACATGTCGGGCTGCCACGAGTGGATTTTCGCGAGTGCCGAGCGATGACCGGTCGCAGAAACCGGTTCTATGGTGACGCGACATTCGGATCGGCCCCCGAATGGAGCAGTCACCGGGGGTCGAGTGGCTCGTTGTGCGGGCTGGATGACCGATCGGTGCGGCTCGGGCGCCAGGTCTCCATGAATCGGTAGAACTGGTTGCAATGGTTGATACCGGCACATTCGGCGAATATTCCGGGATCTGTTCGATGGCTCTTGCTTGCGAGTGAGAACACGTTCTAATGTGTCTTGGATAACAGTGCGCGCGATCTCGGTGAGGTGACCAACCGGTGAAGGCAGCGGTGCTCAAGCGGATCGGTCGGCGCGGGTGGCGGCCCCCTGCGGGAGTTGCTGCGGTCTTCTCGCTGTGGGATCCCCGCATCATGAAGGCCAAGTCGGGGCTGTCCTCGCTGGGAGAACCCCAGAGGGGTGGGCACCGTGAACCCGCGGCGGTGCGAGCTGGGTCCTACACCGCAAGCGGCTGGCGCCGCTTGTTCGAAGATCGACTGAGCCTGGAGGCGCAGTGAGCTTGGACGGGAAAGTCGCGGTCGTCACCGGAGCGGGCGCGGGGCTCGGTCGCGCGGAGGCGCTGGCCCTGGCTCGCGCCGGTGCGAACGTCGTGGTCAACGACGTTTCCGAAGGCGCGGCCGAGGTGGTGGCCGAGATCGAGGAGCTCGGCGCCAAGGCCGCGGCGGTCGCCGGGGACATCTCCGACGGCGCCGTCGCCCGCGAGCTGGTCGGCACCGCGGTGCAGCGCTTCGGCGGATTGCACGTGGTGGTGAACAACGCGGGCGTGTTGCGGGACCGGATGCTGTTCAAGATGACCGAGCAGGAGTGGGACGACGTGATCCGCGTCCACCTGCGCGGCCATTTCCTGTTGTCCCGCAACGCCGCCGCGCACTGGCGGGACGAGTACAAGCAGACCGGATCGACCTACGGCAGCGTGATCAACACCGCTTCGGAGGCGTTCCTGCTCGGCTCGGCGGGGCAGCCGAACTACGCGGCGGCCAAGGCGGGCATCGCGGCGCTGACCGTGTCCACGGCGCGCGCGCTGGGACGCATGGGCGTGCGGGCGAACGCCATTTGCCCGCGTGCGCGCACGGCGATGACGGAGGAAGTCTTCGGCCCGGCACCGGAAACCGGCGTCGACCCGCTGTCCACCGAGCACGTCGCACCGCTGGTCGCCTACCTGGCCGGTCCCGCCGCGCAGGCGATCAACGGCCAGGTCTTCGTGGTGCACAGCGGGATGATCGCGCTGATGGCGGCGCCCGTCGTCGAGCAGCGCTTCGACACCGGCGGTCCGCTGTGGACGGAGGACGAGCTGGCCGGCACAGTCGGCGCCTACTTCGCGCAGCGCGACCCGGAACGCAACTTCGCCAGCACCGAGCTGCTTTCCCTGCCCTAGCCATACCCACAGCCAAGAGAGTCCCCAGGCGAGGAGGAGCCAGATGGCCCTGACCGTGCGGCAGCATCTCGACGCCGCGGCGCTCAAAGACGGATTGCTGCTGGTCGACGGCCAGTGGCGGCAGGCCCGCGCGGGCCGGGCCTGGACGCACCACCACCCGGCGACCGGCGAGGCGGTCGGCGACTTCGCCGTCGCCGATGCCGACGACGTCGACGACGCGGTCCGCGCCGCGCGCCGGGCGTTCGACGAAAGCCCGTGGCCGACGATCCGAGCCGGTGAGCGCGTGCGGCTGCTGCGCCGCTGCGCGGATCTGCTGCGGGAGAACGCCGACGACCTGCGGGCCCGCCAGGCACTCGACAACAGCGTGCCGCTGTCGTTCGGCACCGTCTACGCCGGATCGGTGGACGTCGCGGCCGACGTGTTCGACCACCATGCCGGGTGGATCGACAAGGCCGGTGGCGACACACTGCCGCCGTACCAGGGCGGCGACCACCTGGCGATGACCTTCCGCGAGCCGGTCGGCGTGGTGGCCGCGGTGCTGCCGTGGAACGCGCCGTTCCTGCTGTTCGCGCAGAAGCTCGCGCCCGCGCTGGCCGCCGGCTGCACCGTGGTGCTCAAGCCCTCGGAGTACGCGACGTTCAGCGTGCTGCGGATGGTGGAACTGCTGCAGGAAGCCGGAATTCCGGATGGCGTGGTCAACGTCGTCACCGGCCCCGGCGACCCGACCGGCGAGGCGCTGATCACGCATCCGCAGGTGGACAAGGTGAGCTTCACCGGCAGCCGCGACGTGGGCCGCCGCATCGTCGAGGCCTCGGCGGGCACCATGAAGCGGGTGTCGCTGGAACTGGGCGGCAAGAGCCCGGCCATCGTCTTCCCGGACGCCGACGTGGGCCTGGCGGGCATGACCGCGATGGGCATGGTCACGCTCGGGCTCTCCGGGCAAGCCTGCGTCGCGCACACCCGCGCGCTCGTGCACCGGGACGCCTACGACGAGTTCGTCGGCGCCGCCGAGCTGATCGCCGGCTCGGTCACCTACGGCGACCCGTTCGACCAGGGCGTGCTGTCCAGCCCGCTGATCAACCAGCGGCAGCTGGACCGCGTGCTGGGCTTCATCGACAAGGGCCGCGAGGAGGGCGCGCGGCTGGTCACCGGCGGCGGGCGGCCGGACGGCGACCTCAGCGCCGGGAATTTCGTGCAGCCGACGATCTTCGCCGACGTCGACAACGCGATGACCGTCGCGCAGCAGGAGATCTTCGGCCCAGTGCTGACGGTCGTGCCGTTCACCGACGAGGACGAGGCGGTGCGGATGGCCAACGACTCTGAGTACGGCCTCGGCGCCGGCGTGTACACATCGGACGTTCGGCGGGCGTTCCGGGTCGCCAAGCAGATCCGCACCGGCACGGTCGGGATCAACGGTTTCCAGGTGGAGCCGCACCTGCCCTTCGGCGGCTACAAGCAGTCCGGGCTCGGCCGGGAGGGCGGACGCTCCTCGTTCGAGGCCTACACCGAGCTCAAGACCGTGCTGCTGCCGCTCACCGACGAGTTGATGTGACATGCGGTTAGCGGACAAGGTCGCGATCGTCACCGGCGCCGCGCGCGGGCAGGGCGCGGCGACGGCGCGCCGCTTCGTCGCCGAGGGCGCGCAGGTGCTGCTGGCGGACGTGGCCGATGAGGCGGGCAAGGAGCTGGCCGACGAGCTCGGCCCGGCCGCGGTGTACCAGCACCTCGACGTCGGCTCGGAGGACGACTGGGTCGACGCGGTTCGGGCGGCTCGCGAGCTCGGGCGGGTCGATGTGCTGGTGAACAACGCCGGGGTGCTGCACTTCTCGGAGCTCGCGGACACCAGCCTGGCCGACTACGAGCGGGTCATCCGGGTCAATCAGATCGGCACGTTCCTGGGCATGCGGGAGGTGATCCCGGCGATGCGCGAGACGGGCGGCTCGATCATCAACGTGTCCTCTGTGGAGGGTCTGGGCGGCATGCCGCTGCTGGTGGCGTATGCGGCCAGCAAGTTCGCCATTCGCGGCATGACCAAGGTGGCCGCGATGGAACTCGGCAAGCTCGGCATCCGGGTCAACTCGGTGCATCCCGGGGCGATCGACACCCAGATGATCACCGAAGCGGCGGGCGGCCCGGTCCCGATGGACCACGTCGGCAAGCGCGTCGCGCTGGGCCGCGTCGGGCAGCCGGAGGAGATCGCGGCCCTCGCGGTCTTCCTGGCCAGCGACGAGAGCTCCTACTGCACCGGCTCGGAGTTCACGGCCGACGGCGGCGCGACGGCAACGCACGCACTGGCCTGATCGTGGAGGGCGCCTGCTCGGAAGGCGCCCTCCACACCAGGCGGAAATCCGGATCAGCGTGGATCGGGAGGTGAGCTGGTGGCAGTGCGGAGTGCTGGGGCGTTCGTGCAGGTCGGGCGGATGGCCACGCTGGGCTGGGAGGTGCTGCGGGCCGTGCCGCGGCGGCCCTTCCAGGTCCGGGAGTGCATCCAGCAGGCCTGGTTCTTCGCCAGCGTCACGATCCTGCCGACCGCGCTGGTGGCGATCCCGTTCGGCGCCGTCATCGCGATGCAGCTCGGGTCGCTGACGCAGCAGATCGGGGCCCAGTCGTTCACCGGTGCCGCCAGCGCGCTGGCCATCCTGCAGCAGGCCAGCCCGCTGATCACCGCGCTGCTGGTGGCCGGGGCCGGCGGATCGGCGATGTGCGCCGACATCGGGGCGCGGACCATCCGCGAGGAGATCGACGCGCTGGAAGTGCTCGGGATCTCGCCGATCCAGCGGCTGATCGTGCCCCGGGTCATCGGCGCCGTGCTGGTCGCCCTGCTGCTCAACGGGATGGTCAGCGTCGTCGGCGTGCTCGGCGGCTACTTCTTCAACGTCATCCTGCAGGGCGGGACGCCCGGCGCGTACCTGGCCAGCTTCAACGCGCTCGCGCAGCTGCCCGACCTGTGGATCAGCGAGTTCAAGGCGCTGCTCTACGGGTTCGTCGCCGGCATCGTCGCCGCCTACCGAGGCCTCAACCCGGCCGGCGGGCCGAAGGGCGTGGGCGACGCGGTCAACCAGGCCGTGGTGATCACGTTCCTGCTGCTGTTCCTGATCAACCTGGTGCTCACCGGGATCTACCTGCAAATCGTGCCCCCGAAGGGATTGTGAGCCGATGGCCGTCGTCGACCCGGTCGCCGCACCGCTGCGGCGGCGGATCACCCGCGGGCCCGGCGACGCGCTCGCCGAACTGGGCTGGCAGCTGTCGTTCTACCTGCGCGCCCTCGCCCTCGCGCCCGTCGCGCTGCGCCGCTACTACCGCGAAACCGCCCGGCTGCTCACCGAGGTCGTGTTCGGCAGCGGCGCGCTGGCCGTCATCGGCGGCACGCTCGGCGTGATGATCGGCATGACCGTCGCGACCGGCGCGATCGTCGGCCTGCAGGGCTATTCCTCGCTGAACCAGCTCGGCACCTCGGCGCTGACCGGGTTCGTCGCCGCCTACTTCGACACCCGCGAGGTCGCGCCGCTGTCGGCTGGCCTGGCGCTGTCGGCGACCGTCGGCTGCGGATTCACCGCGCAGCTGGGCGCGATGCGGATCTCCGACGAGATCGACGCCCTGGAGGTGATGGGCGTGCGGACGCTGCCGTACCTGGTGACCAGCCGGGTGCTGGCCGGCGTCGCGGCGGTCATCCCGCTGTACGTGGTGGGGCTGCTCGGCTCGTACTTCGCGTCCCGGCAGATCACCGTGTGGTTCTACGGCCAGTCCGCAGGCACCTACGACCACTACTTCCACCTGTTCCTGCCGCCGGAGGACGTCTTGTGGTCCTTCGGCAAGGTGATCGTGTTCAGCATCGCGGTGATCCTGACGCACTGCTACTACGGCTACACCGCGCGCGGCGGCCCGGCGGGCGTCGGCGTCGCGGTGGGCCGCGCGGTGCGCACGTCGATCGTGCTGGTCGCGGTGCTGGACTTCTTCCTCAGCTTGGCCATCTGGGGCTCCACCACGACGGTTCGGATCTCGGGATGAGGGGCGCGCGGAGCAGGCGCCGCTACCAGGCGCTCGGAGTCGTCTTCCTGGTCGCGGTCGGGATGTTCGTCGCGGGCACGATCGCCATGTACCGCAAGGCGTTCACGCCGGTCGTGGCGGTCAGCCTGGAAACCGACCGGGTCGGCAACCAGATGCGAGTGGGCGCCGACGTCAAGGCGCGCGGCGTGGTGGTCGGCGAGGTGCGCGACGTGCGCGCCGCGGGCGACCACGCGGTGCTGGACCTGGCGCTGCGGCCGGACCAGGCGGAGCTGATCCCGGCGAGCGCGTCGGCCCGGCTGCTGCCCAAGACGCTGTTCGGGGAGCGCTACGTTTCGCTGTACATCCCGGAGAACGCGGGCTCGCGGGCGCTGGCCTCCGGCGACGTCATCCCGCAGGACCGCAGCGGATCGGCGATCGAGATCGAGAAGGTGCTCGGCGATCTGCTGCCGGTTCTGCAAGCGGTGCAACCGGAAAAGCTCTCGACGACGCTGACCGCGGTGTCGCAGGCGCTCGACGGCCGCGGCGAGCAGCTCGGCGACACGCTGGTGCAGCTGGACGGCTACCTGGAGCGGCTGAACCCGTCGCTGCCGAAGCTGGAGTCGGTCATCGCGCGCATCGACGACGTGGCCGACACCTACGCCGAGGCCGCGCCCGACCTGGCGCAGGCGCTCGACGACCTGACCACCACCAGCAAGACCATCGCCGAGCAGCGGCAAGCGCTGAACACCATGCTGGGCACCGTCACCGGCAGCGCGAACGACATGAACCGGTTCCTGGCGCTGAACAAGGACAACCTGATCAACCTCACCGGCACATCGAGGTCCACATTGGAACTTCTCGCCGAATACGCCCCGGAATACCCCTGCATGCTCAAGCAGTTCGCGGACTCGATCCCGAACGCCGAGCGATCCTTCGGCAAGGGCACCGAGAACCCGGAGATCGCCAAGTTCACCATCGAGATCACCGGCAGCCGAGGCAAGTACCTGCCGGGCGTGGACACGCCGAAGTACCTGGACCAGCGCGGGCCGCGCTGCTACCCGTGGGTCGAGGCGCCGGACACCTTCCCGCAGTACCCGCCGGGCGGGCCGGTGCAGGACGGTTCCGTATTCCCGGAGCCGCCGCGCGACCGCGACGAAGTGTTCCCGTGGAAGCAGAAACCGGCGTCCACCACGTCGCAGTCGGTGGCGAACACGCCCGCCGAGCGGGACCTGCTGTCGACGCTGCTGGCGCCGCAGATGGGCGTGCCGCGCTCGGAGGTGCCGGGCTGGAGCGGGCTGCTGGTCGGGCCGGTCTACCGCGGGGCGGAGGTGACGGTGCGATGAGGTCGATCGCCGCGCCGCTGGTCAAGCTGCTGATCTTCGCGGCGGTCACGATCATGCTCACCGGGGTGCTCGCGATGACCATCGCGGCCTCCACCTCCGGCTCCGCCGAGTCCTACCGCGCGCGGTTCGCCGACGCCTCCGGCCTGGACGTCGGCGACGACGTGCGGATGGCGGGCGTGAAGGTCGGCCGGGTGACCGGGCTGGAGGTCGTCGACGGCAAGCACGCCCTGGTGCGCTTCGACCTCGACGACGACCGGCGCCTCCCGCGCGACGCCGCCGCGACCGTGAAGTTCCGCAACCTCGCAGGCCAGCGCTACCTGGCGCTGGACGCGGCGCTGCGCGATCCGGCGGCGGTGCTGCCGCCGGGCGGCGAGATCCCGCTGGAGCGGACCCATCCGGCGCTGAACCTCACCGCGCTGTTCAACGGGTTCAAGCCGCTGTTCCAGGCGCTTTCGCCGCAGGACGTCAACCAGCTCTCGGGCGAGATCGTCCAGGTGCTGCAGGGCGAGGCAGGCACGGTGGACAGCCTGCTCGCCCACACCGCGTCGCTGACCTCCACGCTCGCCCGCAAGGACGAGGTGATCGGCCAGGTCATCGACAACCTCAACGCGGTGCTGAGCACCGTCAACGCCCGCGGCCCGCAGCTGGGCGAGCTGATCACCTCGATGCAGCAGCTGACCAGCGGATTCGCCCAGCAGCGGCAGCCGGTCGGAGAGGCCGTCACCGCGCTCGGCGAGCTCTCCAACACCACCGCCGGCCTGCTGGAGGAGGCGCGGCCGCCGCTGCAGAGCAGCATCGGCGAGCTGAACCGGGTCGCCGGCGTCCTCAACGCCGAGCAGCCGAAGCTGGAGCGCGACCTGCAGACCATCCCGGAGCGGCTGAACGCGTTGACCAGGACCGTCAGCTACGGCAGCTGGTTCAACTTCTACCTGTGCCGGATCTCGGGCACGGTCGGGATCTCCGAGCTCAACATCACGATCCCGATCATGCCGCTGCCGGCCTCGGAGATGCCGGAGAGGTGCAAGCCGTCATGAAGCCGTTGCGGGAGCGGAACCAGGCGGTCGTCGGCCTGGTCGCCGTCGTGCTCATCACCTGCGCCACGCTGGGCGCGTTCTTCGCCAAGGACCTGCCGGTGATCGGCGGCGGCACCACCTACGAGGCCTACTTCTCCGAGTCGGCCGGGCTCGCGTCCGGCAACGACGTGCAGATCGCCGGGGTCAAGTCCGGCGAGGTCACCGACGTGTCGCTGGCGGGCAACCGGGTGCTGGTCGCGTTCCGCGTCGAAGGCGCGCAGATCGGCGACCGCAGCCGGGCGAGCATCGAGATCAAGACGCTGCTCGGCGAGAAGTACCTGGCGCTGCAACCGGAAGGCGCCGAGGAACTCGCGGAGCCGATACCGGTGGAGCGGACCGCGGCGCCGTTCGACATCCCGGACGCGCTGGACCAGCTCACCCGCACCGCGGATCAGGTCGACACCCAGCAGCTCGCGCAGAGCTTCCGCGTCCTGTCGGACACCTTCCGCGGCGCGCCGCAGCACATGGGCCAGGCCATCGACGGGCTTTCGCAGCTGTCGCAGACCATCGCCTCGCGCGACCAGCAGCTCGGCGAGCTGCTGCGCAACACCAGCGGCGTGAGCAAGATCGTCGCCGACCGCAACGTGCAGGTGCAGCGGCTCATCTCCGACGGGAACCTGCTGCTGACCGAGCTGCAACACCGCCGGGAGGCGATTTCGACGCTGCTGGCCGGAACCCAGCGGCTCTCCGACGAACTGCGCGGCCTGGTCGCCGACAACCAGCAGCAGTTGCGGCCGACGCTCGACCAGCTCAACCAGCTGACGGAGATGCTGCAGCGGAACCAGGACAACCTGGGCCGCGTCGTGGCGGCGATGGCGCCTTACGTGCGCGGCTTCAACAACACCGTGGGCAACGGCCGGTGGTTCGACGGCTACCTGTGCGGGCTGTTCCCGCCCGCGATCAACGCCGGGCCGCTGCAGACGAACACGACGTCCTGCGAGATCCCGGTGCCGACGCGGCCCGTCGGAGGTGGCTGATGTCCAAAGTGGTCGGAATCGGATGCGCGCTGGCGCTGCTCGTCAGCGCGGGACTGTGGTGGCTGTTCACCGATCCGGGCAAGCAGATCACCGCGTACTTCGATCGCGCCGTAGGGGTTTACGCCGGATCCAGCGTGCGGGTGCTGGGCGTCGAGGTGGGCAGGATCGACGGCGTCGTGCCGCAGGGCGACGTGGTGCGGGTGGACATGCACGTCGACGACGGCGTGCAGATCCCGGCCGACGTGAAGGCCGTGGTGGTCGCGCCGAGCCTGGTCAGCGACCGGTACGTGCAGCTCACCCCGGCCTATTCCGGTGGCACGGAACTCGTTTCGGGCGCCGTGCTGGCCAAGGACCGCACCGCGACGCCGGCCGAACTCGACGACCTCTACCGCAGCGCCAACGCGCTCTCGCAGGCCCTCGGGCCGGACGGCGCGAACAGCACCGGAGCGCTATCCGACGTGCTGTCCACCTCGGCCGCCGCGCTGGAGGGCAACGGCAAGGACCTCAACGCCACGGTGAAGCAACTCGGCGACCTCGCCGGAACCCTTCAGGAGAACCAGGACGACCTGTTCGCCACGGTCGACAACTTGAACACCTTCACCGCGACGCTCGCGTCCAGCGACCGGCAGATCCAGGAGTTCTACGGGCGGGTCGACGACGTCACCGGGTTCCTGGCCGGCGAGCAGGAGCAGATGGGCGCCTCGCTGAATTCGCTGGCCATCGCGCTCGACGACGTCTCCCGGTTCGTCCGCGACAACCGGGAACTCATGGCGTCCAATGTGGACAACCTGACCGGCGTGACGCAGCAGCTGGTGGACCAGCGCGAGGCGCTGGCGGAGGTGCTCGACGTCGCACCGCTGGGCGCGACGAACTTCATCAACTCCTACGACGCGGCTTCCGGCAGCGTCACGGTGCGCGGCCACCTCAACGAACTCACCCACCCGCCGGTGCTCATGGTGTGCAAGCTGATCCAGCACAGCATGCCCGAGCCGGTGCCGCAGGGCCTCAAGGACGCCTGCGACAAGCTGGCGCCGTACCTCGACGGCAAGCTGCAACTGCCGTCGATCGGCGAAACCATGCACCACCTGCAGCAGGGCGAACTGCCGCCGCTGCCGCTGGTGGATGCCGCCCGGCAGGAGGGACCGCGATGAAACGGCTGGTTCCGGTGCTGCTGGCGTCGCTGCTGGTTTCCGGTTGCGGCGCCGCGGGATTCACCGGGCTCTACAACGCCCCGCTGCCCGGCGGCGCTGAGCTGGGCTCGAACCCGTACCAGGTGACCGTGCACTTCGCCGACGTGCTCGACCTGGTGCCGCAGTCCAGCGTGAAGGTCAACGACGTCGCCGTCGGGCGGGTGGAGCGGATCGAGCTGAGCCCCGACAACACCACCGCGCTGGTGCACCTGGCGGTCAACGGCGACGTCCGGCTGCCCGCCAACGCCGGCGCCCAGCTGCGGCAGTCGAGCCTGCTGGGGGAGAAGTTCGTCGAGCTCGCGGCGCCATCCGGCGCGGCCGAGGGCGCGCTGGCCGACGGCGCGGTGATCCCGCTGGAGCGCACCAACCGCAACCCGCAGGTCGAAGAGGTGCTGGGCGCGCTGTCGATGCTGCTCAACGGCGGCGGCGTGGCGCAGCTGCAGGACATCGTGCGCGAGCTCAACGGCGCGTTCACCGGCAACGAGGCGGAAATCCGTTCGCTGCTGGGAAATCTCAACGAGACCGTCACCCGCCTGGACGGGCAGAAGGAGAACATCACGCGCGCCATCGACGGCCTCAACCGGCTTTCGTCGACGTTGCGCGGGCAGACCGATCAGATCGCGGGCGCGATCGACGGCCTGGGCCCCGGCCTGCGGACCCTGGAGGAGCAGCGCGGTCAGCTCGTCACCATGCTGCAGTCGCTGGACCAGCTCTCCGGCGTGGCGGTGCAAACCGTCGACCGCAGCAAGGACGACATGGTCGCCGACCTGCAGGCGTTGTCCCCCACGTTGCAGAAGCTCGCCGAGACCGGCGACGCGCTGCCGGACGCGATCGCCTACCTGGCGACTTACCCGTTCCCGGAGTACGTCATGAAGCCGCTCAAGGGCGACTTCGTCAACGCGGACGTGCGGTTCGACCTGGACCTGAGCACCATCATGGAGAACCTCACCCGCTCCTCCGGCCCGCTGATTCCGCTCCCCGGCCTCAGCGACGCTGGCCAGCCGGGCCTCCGGCTGCCACCGCCGGCACCGGCCCTGCCGCCGCTGCCGATCCCGGCGCCGCAGTCGAATCCGGTGCCGCAGTCGATCCCGGCCCCGATCCAGTTGGGAGGACGCTGATGTTCGCGCGGAAGATCAAGATCCGGCTGGGGCTGTTCCTGGTGCTGGCGGTCGTCGGCATCGGCTACGCGGGCTGGCAGTACGCCGGGCTGGACCGGTACTTCGGCGGCAGCGGCTACACCGCGACGGTGCGGATGGCGGACTCGGGCGGGCTGTTCACCAACTCCGAGGTGACCTACCGCGGGGTCGCGGTCGGCCGCGTCACCGAGATGCGGCTCACCGACGCGGGCATCGACGTCGACCTGCACATCGACGACGCCGCGCCACCGATCCCGGCCGACACCCGGGCCGCGGTGGCCAACCGCTCGGCGGTGGGGGAGCAGTACCTCGACCTGCGCCCGGAGCGCGACGGCGGCCCGTACCTGGCGGCGGGATCGGTGATCGAGCAGGAGCGCACCGAGGTGCCGCTGGCGCCGGAATCGCTGCTGGTCGACCTGGACCGGCTGGTGGGCAGCGTGCCGGTCGACGACCTGCGCACGGTCGTCGACGAGGTCGGCACGGCGTTCGACGGCACCGGCGGCCACCTGCAACGCATGCTGGACGCGACCAGTTCGGTGACGGCGGCCGCCAACCAGCACCTGCCGCAGACCACCGGGCTGCTGGCCAACAGCGACGTCGTGCTGCGCACCCAGCAGCAGCAGTCGGAGCAGATCGTGTCGTTCAGCAGCGGGCTTCGGGAGATCTCCGGGCGGCTGAAGGAATCCGACCCGGATCTGCGGCGGATCATCAACGGCGCGCCCGCGGCGAGCCAGGAGGTCGACGCGCTGCTGCAGAGCGCGGGCACGGATTTCGGCGTGGTGGTGGCGAACATGCTGACCACGATGCAGATCACGGATGTGCGCGGCCCGGCGATGGAGCAGATGCTGGTGGCGCTGCCGGTGATCTCGGCGTTCTCCCACACGCTGTCGCCGGACGGCACGGGACACCTCGGCCTGGTGCTGAACTTCTTCAACCCGATCGCCTGCACCAGGGGCTACGAGGGCACGCCCCGCCGCCCGGGAAACGAAACGGCGCCGGGCCCGACGAACGAAGACCTGCGCTGCGCGGAACCCCCGGGAAGCGTGATCAGCGTCCGAGGCTCCCAAAACGCCCCAAGAGCACCAATCCCAGACCCGGTCGCCCCACCACCCCCATTCGACCGCTGATCGCCCCCGTGCGTACTTTGTGTCGCTATAGAGGCTGTTTTGGATGTCGTGGTGTGAGGTGTGGTAGCGCGGGGTTTTGTCTTTGAAGCGGCGCAGCCGCTTAGTAGGGCTTTGTTAGTTCGTCATGGTGGTTGTTGGTGGCAGGTGGGGCATCGGCCTGTCCAGGTGGCCAGGAGTACCTGGAGTGTTTGGAGGA
>NZ_JBFAKG010000071.1:0-55663 GCF_040655595.1 Saccharopolyspora sp. NPDC050389 | reverse complement strand
TCCATCTGTCGCAAGAGGAAGGATCAACCAAGGGCTTCATCCATGATCAACCGGGGCCGCAACACCAGCACCCGAGGTTAAACAACAAGCTATAGCAACCCAAAAGACTCACGGCCGGAGTGCCCGCGGAGGCCGTTCGAGATGTGATGGCGCGGGCTTGGCCCACGCCCGCAGGAAGCCGCCGCAGAACTACAGCAGGGCGAGTTGCTCGCGGAGGGTGTCGAGGCCCATGCCGCCCATCTTCAGGGCCTGCGTGTGGAACTCCTTCACGTCGAAGGCCGCGCCGTGGCGCTGCTTGGCCTCGTCGCGGGCCGCCCGCCACAGCCGCTCGCCGAGCTTGTACGACGGGGCCTGGCCCGGCCAGCCCAGATAGCGGTCGATCTCGTCGCGGACCTGGGCCGGGTCGGTGATGGTCCGGCTCAGCATGAACTCCAGGCCCAGTTCCGGCGTCCAGCGCTCGCCCTCGTGGAAGCCGGTGCCCGCCGGGATCTCCAGCTCCAGGTGCATGCCGATGTCGACCACCACGCGCGCCGCGCGGAAGAGCTGGTCGTTGAGCATGCCGAGCAGGTTCCCGTCGTCCTCGAGGTAGCCGAGCTCGCGCATCAGGCGCTCGGCGTACAGCGCCCATCCCTCGCCGTGCCCGGAGACGAAGCACGCCAGCCGCTGGAACTTGTTGAGCCGCTGCGCCTCATGCACCGCGGTCGCGACCTGCAGGTGGTGCCCGGGCACGCCCTCGTGGTACACGGTGGAAACTTCGCGCCAGGTCGGGAAGTCCTGCCGGTCGGCGGGCACCGACCACCACATCCGGCCGGGCCGGGAGAAGTCGTCGGTCGGGCCGGTGTAGTAGGCACCGACGCCGCCGCCCGGCGGGGCGATCCGGCACTCCAACCGCATCAGCGGGTCCGGGATCTCGAAGTGGGTGCCGCGCAGGTCCTGCAGCGCCTGGTCGGAAAGCCGCTGCATCCACTCCTCGAACCGGTCCTGCCCGCGCACCTGGTAGCGCGGATCGGCGTCCAGCACGGCCGCGGCCTCGGCCAGCGTCGCGCCCGACTTGATCCGGTTCGCGATCTGCTTCATCTCCGCCTCGATGCCGGAGAACTCCTGCCAGCCCCACTCGTACGCTTCCCGCAGGTCGAGGCGGGCACCGGTGAAGTACCGCGACCACAACCGGTACCGCTCCTCGCCCACGGCATCCTTCTCCGGGGCCTTCGGCAGCAGCTCGCCGCGCAGGAAGTCGGCGAGCCCGGCGTACGCCTCGGCTGCCGATTCGGCCGCGGTGTCCAGGTCGCGGCGCAGCGACTCGTCCACGCCTTCGGCGCGCCCGACCATCGCCGCGAAGAACGACTGACCGCCGCGCCCGGACCAGGTGTCGCACTGCTCCGCGACCTTGCTGACCTGCCGGACCGCCGCCACATTGCCGTCGGTTGCCGCCGTCAGCAGTCCGGCGCGCAGGCCCAGCACCGCTTCGGGCATCACCGACAGGCGGCGGGCGATGGTGCGCCACTGCTCCGGGGTGTCGGTCGGCATCAGGTCGAAGACCTGCCGGAGGCCCTGCACCGGGCTGGCGATCACGTTCAGCGCGGCCATGTCCGCGCCGACCTCGTGCAGTTCCAGGTCGAGACCGACGCGCTCGGCGAACACCGCCTGCGCGACCCGCTCCGAATCGTCGGCGGGTTCGGCCGCCTGCACCGCCGTGAGGCTGCGGCGGGCGAGTTCCGCGCGAGCCCGGTGCCCGTCCGGCGAGTAGTCGGTCAGTTCCTCGTCGCGGCCGGGTACGCCCAGGTAGGTTCCGGCGACCGGGTCGAGAGCGACCAGCTCGGATACGAACTGGTCGCTGATTTCGTGCACACCGCTGTGGTCAACTCCCATGCCCGCCACGCTATCGCGCGGCGACGACGGTCACGCGCTTCGACGAAACAGGCATTCGCAGGCGGCGAAAACGCCCGCCGGATGCGAAGATCGCCCAGGTGGAGGACAAGACACCGCGCGGCCGCACCGCGCTCCTGCTGGTCCTGATCACCGTGTTCGGCTCGCTGCTCAGCGGGTGCCTGCACGCCAACGCCTCGCTAAACATCTCCGGCGAGGACCAGGTGTCCGGCGAGGTCCTGCTCGCCACCCAGGTCGCCGACGGCCAGGCCCCGCTCCGCTTGCAGCCGCCCGAGACCCTCGCCGACCGGGTTCAGGTCACGCCGTACCGCGACGCCGACCGCGTCGGCTCGCACCTGTCGTTCCGCGAGCTGACCTTCCCGGAGGTAGAGCAGCTGGCCGAGGCGCTGAGCCCCGACGCCCGATACCGGCTGCACCTGTCCCGATCCGGCTCGCTGGTGATCTTCGAGGGCTCGGCGGACCTGACGCCGCT
Organism: Saccharopolyspora sp. NPDC050389; assembly: GCF_040655595.1. Lineage (NCBI taxonomy): Bacteria > Bacillati > Actinomycetota > Actinomycetes > Pseudonocardiales > Pseudonocardiaceae > Saccharopolyspora > Saccharopolyspora sp. NPDC050389. The sequence goes on along the minus strand of NZ_JBFAKG010000071.1, from coordinate 53,304 downwards.
GGCCGACACCGACTCCGGCGTCGACCTGAAGATCAGCGCGCCCGGCGAGATCACCAACACCAACGGCCAGGAAAGCGCCGGCACGGTCTCCTGGTCGCTGCAGCCCGGCGCGGTCAGCGAGCTGTCGGCCACCTACCAGTACTCCAACGCCACCGGCATGGACTGGATCGGCTGGGCGCTGCTGGTCGGCGCGCTCACTCTCGGCTCCGCCGCCGTCGTGGCGGTCCTCGCGCTGCGCGCCCACCTGCGCAGCCGTGCAGAGCAGAACGTCTAGCCCGCTCCTAGGCCGAGATTCGCCACCACCTGGCGCGTCGCCTTCGAGCGGTTGAGGGTGTAGAAGTGCAAAGCCGGGACGCCTTCGGCGATCAGCCGCTCACACAACCGCGTCGCCAGATCCACGCCTGCGGCGCGGAACCCCGCCGGATCCTCCGCCAGCGGCAGCAGCTGCTCCGACACCTCGGCAGGCACCGGCACCCCGGCGAGCTCGCCGAACTTGCCCAGCACCCGCGGCGTGGTGATCGGCATGACTCCCGGCAGCAGCGGCACGTCGCAGCCGCGGGCGGCCATCCGGTCACGCAGCCGCAGGAAGTACTCCGGCTCCAGGAACAACTGGGCGATGGCGAAACCCGCACCCGCGCGGATCTTTCGCACCAGGTGGTCGGCGTCGGTGTCCAGGTCCGCGGAGCGCGGATGGCCGTGCGGGAAGGCCGCCACACCGACGCAGAACTCGCCGAGCTCCCGCACCAACCGGACGAGATCCTCCGCGTAGTTCAGGCCCTCGGGGTGCTGATGCCATTCGCCGTTCGGGTCGCCCGGCGGGTCACCGCGCACGGCCAGCACGTTCTGCACCCCGGACGCGGCGTACCAGCCGATGACGTTGCGCAGTTCGGCGACCGAGTGGTCCACGGCGGTCAGGTGCGCCATCGGCGTCAGCGTGGTCTCCTGCGCGATACGGCCGGTGGTTCGGATGGTGCGGTCCCGGTTGGAGCCGCCCGCGCCGTAGGTCACCGAGACGAAGGCGGGATCCAGCGGCTCCAGCTCCCGGATCGCCCGCCAGAGGATGCGCTCCTCGTCGTCGCCGCGCGGCGGGAAGAACTCCACCGAGAAAGTCGTCTTCTCGGTCCGCAACCGATCCACCACCGCCGTCATGCCGAACAGGATAAGGACGGTTCCCGGGCTCCTCCGGCATCGTCCCAGCGGCTGGGAGCGGCCCCGGCGGCCGTCACCCGATGGCGTCGCGGAGGATGGAGGCGTGCCCCCATCGCAATCGACCGCAGTGCAAGCGACCGGCAAGGATTCCGTCGTCGTGGAAACCGACCTCCCCGGTCAGGTCCAGCGGACGCTGACCGACTACCTGCAGACCCGCAGCGCCGAGGCAGCCGCCCTCGACCCGGCGTTCGCTGCCGCGGTGGCCGAGCTGAACGGGTTCGTCCTCGGCGGTGGGAAGCGGATCCGCCCCACCTTCGCCTGGTGGGGCTGGCGCGCGGCCGGTGGGCCCGCCGATGGCCCGGCGGCGCAGGCGATGCTGCGGGCCGCGAGCGCCTTGGAGCTGCTGCAGGCCTGCGCGCTGGTGCACGACGACCTGATCGACGAATCGGACACCCGCCGGGGCAACCCGACCGTGCACCGCAAGTTCGAGCAGATCCACCGCGAGTCCGGATTCTCCGGTGCCGGCACCCAGTTCGGGCGGGCCGCCGCGGTGCTGCTCGGCGACCTGGCGCTGTCCTGGGCCGACGACCTGCTGCACAGCGCCGGGATCCCGCCGGAGGCGCTGGCCCGGGCGCTGCGCCCGTGGCGCGCGATGCGCACCGAGGTGCTCGCCGGCCAGTACCTCGACGTGCTCGGCCAGTTCCGCGGCGACGAGACGCCGCAGGCCGCGCTGCGGATCTGCCAGCTCAAGGCCGCGTCCTACACCATCCAGCGCCCGCTGGAACTCGGCGCGGAGGCCGCCGGGGCCGGCCCGGACGCGCTGCAGGCGCTGCGCCGGTTCGGCTCCGACATCGGCGTCGCCTTCCAGCTCCGCGACGACCTGCTCGGCGTGTTCGGCGACCCCGGGGTGACCGGCAAGCCCGCCGGTGACGATCTGCGCGAAGGCAAGCGGACGGTGCTGATCGCCGAGGCCGTGGCGGCGGCCCGCGAGCAGGCCGACCGGCCCGCGCTGGACCTGCTGCGCGACGTGCTCGGCGATCCCGAGCTGGACGCGGACCGCGTCCAGCAGGCCCGGCAGGTGCTCACCCGGCTCGGCGCGGTCGAGGCCGTCGAGAAGCGGATCACCGACCTGACCGGTTCGGCGATGCTCGCGCTGCACGCCGCGGGGCTGGCCGAGCCGGCCGCGTCCCGGCTGGCGGAGCTCGCGATCGCGGTCACCGACCGCAGCCACTGATGCGCACCGTCACCGGCCGCACCGATCACGTCGTGGTCGTCGGTGCGGGGCTGGCCGGGCTGACGGCGGCCCTGCACCTGGCTGGCGCGGGCCGGCGGGTGACGGTCGTCGAACGGGCCGGCCTGCCGGGCGGGCGGGCCGGATTGCACGAGGTCGCCGGGTACCGGATCGACACCGGCCCGACCGTGCTGACCATGCCCGAGCTCGTCGACGAGGCACTGCACGCGGTCGGCGAATCGGTGGACGACCGCCTCGACCTAATCCCGCTGCACCCGGCCTACCAGGCGCGGTTCGCGGACGGCTCGACGCTCGACGTGCACACCGACGCCGCCGCGATGGAGCAGGAGGTGCGGCGGTTCGCCGGGCCCGCGGAAGCGGCCGGGTACCGGCGGCTGCGGCACTGGCTGACCGAGGTGTACCGGGCGGAGATGCACCGCTTCATCGACGCGAACTTCGACTCGCCGCTGGGCCTGCTGTCACCGGAGCTGGTGCGCCTCGCGGCGCTCGGCGGCTTCGGCCGGCTCGGCCCGGCGATCGGCCGGTTCCTGGCGGATGAGCGGCTGCGCCGGGTCTTCTCCTTCCAGGCGCTCTACGCGGGCCTGGACCCGCGCCGAGCGCTCGCCCTGTACGCGGTCATCTCCTACATGGACACCGTCAACGGCGTGTGGTTCCCGCGTGGCGGCATGCACGCGGTTCCGACCGCGCTCGCCGACGCGGCAGCGGGCGCGGGCGTCACGTTCCACTACGACGCCGAGGTGACCGAGCTGGAGCGGCGCGGCGACCGGATCACCGCGGTGCGCACGTCCGACGGCGCGCGCATCGCGGCCGACGCGTTCGTGCTCACGCCCGACCTGCCGGTCGTGCACGAGCTCCTCGGCCACCGCCCGCGGCGGCGGCTGCGCTGGTCACCGTCGGCGGTGGTGCTGCACGCCGGGACCACCCGCGGCTGGTCCGACGCCCACCACACGATCTCCTTCGGCGAGGCCTGGCACGGCACGTTCACCGAGATCATCCGCGACGGCAGGCTGATGACCGATCCGTCGCTGCTGATCACCCGGCCGACCGCGACCGATCCGTCGCTGGCGCCCGACGGCCGCGAGCTGCACTACGTGCTCGCGCCGTGCCCGAACCTGCGCACCGGGCCGATCGACTGGGACCGGATCGGCCCCGCCTACCGCGACGAGTTGCTGGGCGAGCTGGAGCGGCGCGGGTTCACCGGCTTCGGCGCCGCGATCGAGGCGCAGCAGCTGATCACCCCGGCGGACTGGGCGGCGCAGGGCCACGCAGCCGGCACACCGTTCTCGGCCGCGCACACGTTCGCGCAGACCGGCCCGTTCCGGCCGCGCAACCTGGTGCGCGGCCTGGCCAACGCGGTGCTCGCCGGTTCGGGCACGACACCTGGCGTGGGCGTTCCGCCGGTCCTGCTGTCCGGCAAGCTCGCCGCCCGGCGCATCACCGGCTGACCGGCGCCGAATGCCACGTTCACCCAGCTCAACGGCCCCGTGAATGGTTTGGGGTGCTATGACGCCCCAAGGCACTCACGGGCCCTGAGCGGGTGGAACAGCATCAAGCCGGTCCGGGCTTGCGCGGCCCGAACCGGACGACCTCAGAAGCCCATCGCCTGGGCCCTCCGCTTCACCTCTCGCCCGCGGTCGCCGCGCAGTGCGTCGATCGGCGTGCCGGGCAAGGAGTCGTCCGGGGTGAACAGCCACCGGAGGATCTCGTCCTCCTGGTAGCCGGCATCCCGGAGCAGGGTGACCGTGCCCGCCAGACCCTTCACCACTTCGGTGTCGGAGAGGAACGCGGTGGGCACGCCCAGCACGCCGTTCCTGCGCAAGGCGAGCAGGTGGCCATCACGGATTAGTTGGTGCACCCGGGTCACGGGCTGACCGAGTCGCTCGGCGACGTCGGGCAGCGGGACAACCTCCACATCGGGAGCGAGCACATCCGGGGCAGCGGGGATCGCACTCACGCTGCACACCTTGCCACATGACCGACCGCGATGCCGCACGCCGCACGCGTTGTGCCCGGCTACGATCATGATCGTGATCGATCCCGAGCCCGAGCGCGGAGGCATCCCCGGTGCCGCCCGGGCGGCCTGCAACAATCGGGTCGGAAAGGTTACCCGGCGGTGGGCGGAAAATGACTCCTGAGACACGTTCCGGTGGTGGCGCGAGCCTCGTCGGAGCCATGCTCGAACGCCGCTACCGGGTCGATTCGCTGATCGCCCGCGGCGGCATGTCCACGGTCTACCGAGGCCTGGACACCCGGCTGGACCGGCCGGTGGCGCTCAAGGTGATGGACGCGCGGTACTCCGGCGACCGGTCGTTCGTCGACCGCTTCGAGCGCGAGGCGCGCGCCGCGGCCCGGCTGCACCATCCCGACGTCGTCGCCGTCTACGACCAGGGCGTGGACCACCGCCCGGACGGCGATCACGTGTTCCTGGTGATGCAGCTCGTCGAGGGCTGCACGCTGCGAGACCTGATCATGGATCGCGGCGGCCGCCTGCCGCTGGCGATGGCGCTGAGCGTCATGGCGCCGGTGCTCTCGGCGCTTGCCGCCGCGCACCAGGCCGGCATGGTGCATCGCGACGTCAAGCCGGAGAACGTGCTGATCGGCACGGACGGCTCGGTCATGGTCGCCGACTTCGGGCTGGTCAGAGCCGCAGCGGAAGCCGGCACGACCAGCGGCAGCATCATCCTGGGCACCGTCGCATACCTGTCGCCGGAGCAGGTGACCACCGGCGCCGCCGACGCGCGCTCCGACGTGTACGCCGCCGGGATCGTGCTCTTCGAAATGCTGACCGGCCGCCCGCCCTACGTGGGCGACACCGCGCTGTCGGTGGCGTACCGGCACGTCAACGACGACGTGCCGCCGCCGAGCGAGCTGGTCCCGGAGATCCCGCCGGCCATCGACGACCTCGTGTTCCGCGCGACGCGCCGCGATCCCGCGCAGCGCCCGGAGAACGCCGAGGTGTTCCTCGCCGAGCTGCAGCAAGTCCGCGACGACCTCGGCATCGCACCGGTGGCCGTGCCGGTCCCGGCGTCCGAGGAGCGCACCACGCAGATGGCGCCCGCGGCCGCGGACCCGCCGACCGAGCAGATCCCGGCCGTCCGCGACACGCGGCCCGTCGGGCCGCAGCGCACCCGCGCGATGGCGCGCCCCGCCACCGGCGACCACACCCAGGAGTTCTCCGCCGTCGCCGCCCCGGCCGCCGGCCCCCAGCGGGACCGGCTCCGCGGCAGGCGGACGGTGCTGGTGTGGACCGTCGTGGTCCTGGCGCTGGCCGCGCTGGTCGGCGGCGCCGCGTTCTGGCTGGGTCTCGGCAGTTCAGTCCAGGTGCCGCGCCTCGTCGGCGAGCAGGAGGCCGTCGCACAGCAAGCGCTTGAAGGCGCCGGGCTGACCGGCAACGTCACCAAGACCTACGACAACGCCGTCGCCGAAGGCGTGGTGATCAGCTCCAACCCGCGCGAGGGCACCCAGGCGGGCAGCGGCAGCACCGTGGACCTCGTCGTCTCGCTGGGCAAGCCCAAGGTCCCGGAGATCGCCGAGGGCACCACGCTCGCCGAGGCGGAAAGCGCGATCCGCAACGTCAAGCTGCAACCCAAGCACGACGAGTCCGCCGACCAGTTCCACACCACGGTGCCCGAAGGCCGGGTCATCAGCGTCGACCCCGGCCCCGGCACACCGCTGAACATCAGCGCCGAGGTCACCCTGATCGTCAGCAAGGGCCCGCCCCCGGTGAAGGTGCCCGACGTGCGCGGGATGAGCAAGGCCGACGCGTTCACCACGCTGAGCAACTCCGGGTTCGATCCCTACGAGGCGGGCCGCCAGTTCGACTCGGACGTCGCCGGCGACCACGTCATCAGCACCGATCCGGCCATCGGCAGCGAGATCCGGCTGGTCGGCAAGCCGCGGATCGGCGTGGTGCTGTCCAACGCGGTGGAGGTGCCCAGCCTCAACGGCGTTCGGGTGGACGAGGCGAAGCAGCAGGTCGCCGCGCTGGGCCTGCAGCTGGACGTGCAGGCGTTCTTCGAGCGCGACGGCATGGTGATCTTGGGGCAGCTACCGCTTCCCGGCAGCAAGGTCGAGCCCGGATCGACGATCCACGCGACCGCGTTCTGAGGCCCCGGGTCGTGGTGCGCGCCCACGGCCCGGCAGAACCACACGATCCGCAATGTGATCCTGATCTCTTCTCGGCGGTGTAACGTTTCCCCTCCGCCGGGGTCTACCAGCGGGTACTCGGCGGCCGGCTATCACCGAAAAGCGGGAGCGCGAGCCACGACACGACCGATCTCGCCTGGTCACAGCGGCTCGAGCGGCCGGTTGTGGAATTATTGGCAGCACAATGCCCCCGAGTGTTTCGATCGAGTCGGCTCCCGACTGGTCCGAACGGACCAACAACACCACAGCCGGCCAGCCCAGTCTCGGCGGACGTCGGCCTCGTCGTCCGCTGCCCCTGCGCACCATCGCACTGGGTGCGATCGGGTCCGTGCTGCTGCTGGTCGGCTCCTTCGGCGCCGGCGGCACGCTCGTCCACGATCCCGTCCTCGGCTCCGGGCCGCTTTCGGCGCTGCGCTACGGGCACGGCCGCGACGTGGCGGTCACGGTCGTCTACGTCGGCTTCGCGCTGCTGGTGTGGGCGTGGGTGCGGCTCGGCCGCGGGGTGATCGCGCGCCTGGTGACCTCCCGCGGCGTGCTGTGGGCGACCGCCGCCTGGCTCGGCCCGATGCTCATCGCGCCGCCGCTGTTCACCCGCGACGTCTACAGCTACCTGGGCCAGGGCCTGCTCGCGCTCAACGGCCTCGACCCCTACGGCGTCGGCCCGTCCGCGCTGACCGGGCCGATCCCGGAGAACGTGCACCCCACCTGGCAAACCACGCCCGCCCCGTACGGGCCGCTGTTCATGGGCGTGGCCAAGGGCGTGATCCTGCTGGCCGGCCACGACGTCATCGCCAGCGTCATCGTGATGCGGCTGGTGCTGCTGGGTGGCCTGGTGATGCTGATCTGCGCCCTCCCGGGCCTGGTCCGGCACCTCGGCGGGCGGTTGCCGGTGGCGCTGTGGTTGGTCGCGGCCAGCCCGATGACGGTGGTGCACCTCGTCGGCGGCCCACACAACGACATGCTCATGATCGGGCTGCTGGCGGTCGGCACGCTGCTGATGCTCGAAGGCAAGAACGTCGGCGGGATCGCGCTGGTGTCGGCGGGGATGGCGATCAAGGCGACCGCCGGGCTCGCGCTGCCGTTCCTGGTGTGGATCTGGGCGTCCCGGCTGGAGGGGCCGCTGTGGCGGCGATTCGTCCGCGCCGTGTTCCCGGCGCTGGGCGTGTTCGCGGTGGTCTTCGGCGCCTGCACGGCGCTCGCCAAGGTCGGGTTCGGCTGGCTTTCCGCGCTGTCCGCGCCCGGCATGATCGTCAACTACCTCTCCACTCCGACGGCCGTCGGGCAGGCGGTGCACAGCCTGGTGTCGCTGTTCGGCGAGACCAACATCTGGCCGTTCGTGGGCACCACGCGCACGCTGGGCTCGGTGCTGCTGGTGGCGATCCTCGCCTGGAACTGGTGGCAGGCGCGGGATGGCGGACCCGAGGCGGTGCGCCGCGCGGCGATCGTCCTGTGCTGCGGCGCGCTCCTGTCGCCGGTCCTGCTGCCGTGGTACACGACCTGGGGCTTGGCGCTGGGCAGCGCCTTCGCCTGGACGCCGCGCGCGCTGTCCTGCGTGGTCGGCGCCTCGATCGCGCTGGTGCTGGCCTACTACCCCGACGGCGAGCAGGCGATGTACAACTGGCCGTTCGTCGCGGTCGGCATCGGCGCCGCGGTGCTCGGCGCGCTGTCCCTGGTCCGCTTCGACCCGCTGGGCCTGAGCAGCACCTTCGGCAAGTTCTCGCGCACGGTCACGACCGCCCACCTGCCGCGCGAAGTGCACGGATCACAGCGCTGACGCAGCCCAGCCCGTGTTCCTGGTCCGCGTCCGTTTCGTGGTGGTTCTCCGGGTGAACACGGGCGCGGTTCGGCACGCCTCGGCGAGGCGGCGGCACCGGCGAACCAAGACCCGGCTACCGGAACCGGCTGCCGCAGGCGAGGCTGTCGGGCACAAGGGCCGTTCGACGAGGAGGACGCATGCGCACGATCGGGATGCTCGGCGGGATGAGCTGGGAGTCCTCCGCCGAGTACTACCGGCTGCTGAACGAGGAGAGCCGCGCTCGGCTCGGCGGGTACAACACCGTGCCGAGCGTGCTGTACAGCGTGGACTTCGCCGAGGTCGTGGCCATGCAGGAGGCCGGGGACTGGGCAGCGGCGGGACGGCACCTCGCCGACGCCGCGCAGCGGGTGCGGCGTGCCGGGGCGGATCTGGTGCTGCTCTGCACCAACACGATGCACCAGGTCGCAGAGGCGATCGAGGCGGCGATCGACGTGCCGTTCGTGCACATCGTCGACGCCACCGGCGCGCGGATCGCGGCAGCCGGCCTCACCCGGGTCGGCCTTCTGGGCACCCGCTACACCATGGAGCTCGACTTCTACCGGGCGCGGATGCGCGACCGGCACGGCATCGACGTGATCGTCCCGGAAGAGCCCGACCGCACCCTGGTGCACGACGTCATCTACCGGGAGCTGACCCGCAACCGCGTCGAGGACGGCTCCCGCGAGCAGTACGTGCGGGTCGTGCGCGGCTTGGCCGAGCGCGGCGCCGAGGCCGTGATCCTCGGCTGCACCGAGATCACCCTGCTGATCGGCCCCGGCGAAAGCCCGCTGCCGCTGTTCGACTCCACCCGCCTGCACGTCGCGCACGCCCTCGACATCGCACTCGCCGAGTGACGGAGCGGCCGTGAGTCTTTTGGGTCGCTATAGAGGCTGTTTTGGATGTGGTGACGTGCGGATGTGGTAACGCGGGCGTTTTGTATTTGAAGCGGCGAAGCCGCTTAGCCAACCCTCGCAGCTTGCACCACCGCGGGTTCTCAGGTGTCTTCTCGCGAGGACAGCCCCGACGTGGTGAATTGGCATTCATGATGTCGGGGATCCCACAGCGAGAAGGCACCTGAGGTTCCGCCACCCGCACCGCCAAGCAGATCGAGTTTGGAAACAGCCTCTATAGCAGCCCAAAAGACTCACGGGCGATCACCGGCAGAACGAAGGCCCCGGAACCAGGTGGTTCCGGGGCCTTCTTCGATGTGACTTCAGCCGCGCAGCATCTCCGCGACCAGGAACGCCAGCTCCAGCGACTGCTGGGTGTTCAGGCGCGGGTCGCAGGCCGTCTCGTAGCGGCCCGCCAGGTCCGCGTCGGAGATCTCCTGGGCGCCGCCGACGCACTCCGTGACGTCCTCGCCGGTCAGCTCGATGTGGATGCCGCCCGGGTGGGTGCCGAGCCGGTGGTGCACCTCGAAGAAGCCCTGCACCTCGTCCACGATCCGGTCGAAGTGCCGGGTCTTGTAGCCGGTGCTCGCCTCGTGGGTGTTGCCGTGCATCGGGTCGCACTGCCAGATCACCTGGTGCCCGGAGGCCGTGACCTTCTCCACGATCGGCGGCAGCACGTCGCGCACCTTGCCGTTGCCCATCCGGCTGATCAGGGTGAGCCGGCCCGGCTCGTTGTTCGGGTCCAGCCGCTCGACGTACTCCACGGCCTGCTCGGGCGTGGTGCCCGGGCCGATCTTGAGGCCGATCGGGTTGGAGATCAGCTCGGCGAACGCGATGTGCGCGCCGTCGAGCTGGCGGGTCCGCTCCCCCACCCACAGGAAGTGCCCGGACAGGTCGAACAGCCGCGGCCGGTCGCCGGTGGTGTCCAGCCGGAGCATGGCGCGCTCGTAGTCCAGCACCAGCGCCTCGTGGCTGGCGTAGAACTCCACCGAGTGCAGGCTGGAGTCGTCCACGCCGCAGGCGGCCATGAAGCGCAGGCCGCGGTCGATCTCGGCGGCGACCGACTCGTAGCGCTCGCCGGCCGGCGAGTTGAGCACGAAGTCCTTGTTCCAGTCGTGCACCTTGGTCAGCGCGGCCATCCCGGCGCTGGTCAGCGCGCGGGACAGGTTCATCGCGGCGCTGGCGTTGGCGTAGGCGCGGATCAGCCGCGACGGGTCGTGGCGGCGCGCGTCCTCGGTGGCGACCAGCGAGTTGATCATGTCGCCGCGGTAGGACTGCAGGCCCAGCGCGTCGGTGTTGCTGGAGCGCGGCTTGGCGTACTGCCCGGCGATCCGGCCGACCTTGACCACCGGCATGCTCGCGCCGTAGGTCAGCACCACCGCCATCTGCAGCAGCGTGCGGATGTTGCCGCGGATGTGCGGCTCGGTGTTGTCCGCAAAGGTCTCCGCGCAGTCGCCGCCCTGCAGCAGAAATGCCTCGCCGCGGGCGACCGCCGCGAGGTGCTGGCGGAGCTCGTCCACCTCGGAGGGCACCGTCACCGGCGGGACGCTCTCCAGCACCTTCCGGACGCTGCCGGCCTGGTCCGGGTTCGGCCACTGCGGCTGCTGCGCGGCAGGGCGGGCCAGCGCGTCGTCCAGGCGGGCGCGCATCTCCGGCGGCAGCGGCGGCAGCTCGGGCAGGTCATCTACGGGGACGTCGACGGTCCAGTTCACATTCCCAGAATAGGGGCTGCGCGCTACTCCTTTAACGCCGGGAGAGGCGTCCCACATCGCGGAAGCCCTGCGGGCTTCGATTCAGTAGCCGCCACCGAGCTTGCGGTGGTCCCAGGTGATCGTCCGGGTCGGGGTGAAACGCAGCCCGACCCGCTTCGCGGCCTTGGCGCGCAGGGCCGTCCGGGCCTCCTCGCTGGCCATGAGCTCGCCCGGGGCCGCCGAGCCGTAGCGCTCGGCCAGGCTCAGGCCGATGCGCTCGACGTCCTCCGGCGCGTCCAGGAGCTGCACGTCGCACTCCAGCGAGACGCCGCGCAGCTCGCCGTACTCCGTGCCGGTCTCCAGCAGCAGCGTGGCCCGCGGGTCGCGGCGCAGGTTCAGCGTCTTCTGCGACTGACCGTAGGACCACACCTCGATCACCGGGCCGTCGTGCACGAACCACATCGGCACCAGATGCGGCCGCCCGTCGCTCTTCACCGTCGCCAGCACGACGATCCGGCGCTGGGAGATGAAGTCGACGATCTCGTCCTCGGACATGGTGATCTGGCCGCGACGCGACATTGCAACGCTCCGTTTCCGCTGGGCCGGTGGTCTGCCGATCTTGTTCCGGGAGACCCCATCGCGTCAACGAAGACCCCGAGTCCGCCCAACTGGCGAAGATCATCCGAATCGGCCCTGCCGCGACACCGCCGGCGCTAGGCTCTCGCCTCGTCGACGAGGCGAGAGGAGCAGCCTGTGACGTGGGGACCGGGCCAGCAACCACCGCAGGAACCGCCGCCGGGGCGCAAGCCGACGCACCAGCGGTTGTGGCCCATCAGCATCCTCGCCGACGTCGCCGCGGTGGTCGCGCTGCTGATGAGCTCGACGCAGAACGTCGCCGTGGTCATAGCCGCGGTTGCGCTGCTGCTGGGCGTGGTGCACCTGTGGGCGAGTTTCGGCAGGCAGATGGACCGCTGGGTCGTCCTCTCGATCATCGGCGTCGTCGCGGGCGCGGTGCTGATCACCGTGGTGGCCACCCGAGCACTGCTGGCGGTGCCAGATCAGCCGAGCGGCCAGGCGGCCGACCAAACACGCCAGAGCGACTCGACGGCCGAACCGACCACGCCGAAGCCGCCGGCCACCACCTCGGCGTCGCCGACCAGCTCCGCCTCCGGCGATCCTGCGATCAGCCGCGAGAGCGGCGACAAGCCGATCGTGCTGACGAGCGGCTACGCCCTGGATCTGGACTCCAGCGAACCGCTGTGGGTCGCCAAGCCGACGAAGGATTACTCCGGGCAGGACCTCGAATACGGCGGCGGCTACCTCTACGCGGACTGGCACGTCGCGCCAGCCACCGCGCAGGCGACGTTCGAGGACTGCGTGCGGGCTGGCTACCACAGCTACGTCAACTCGTACGATCTCGTCACCGGAGCCGCGTTCTGCGTAAAGACGAGCAACGGCACCTATGGGCGGATCGTCGTCCGCGACAACCAGGAATCGCAGCAGCTGACGCTGGACGTCGTGGTCTGGAAGAAGCCGAGCTAGCTCAGCTCGCCGAAACCTTCTCCCGCTGCCACTCGGCCTCGACCGCGTCGGCGTCGTAGCCCACCGGCTCCCAGCACTTGGCCAGCAGCGCCACCAGGCCCATCAGCGGGGCGAGCGCGATCACCCAGAACACGCCGCTGCCCAGCGATGCGCTGAGCACCGGGAAGAAGAACAGCGCCAGCGTGGAGCCGACCCGCAGGGTGCCCTGGTTGAAGCCGATCCCGGTGCCGCGCATCGTCGTCGGGTAGCTCAGCGACGCGAAGCTCATGAAGTGCGCGCCCGGCCCGGAGGCTTGCGCGAACATGAACGCGCCCAGCGCGCAGATCGCGAACAGCACGTACGCGGTCGCCGACGGCTTGCCGATCAGCGCCAGCACCACCATCGACGCCAGCTGCACGGCGAACCCGATGAACGTCAGCTTCCAGGCACCAGTCTTGTTGGCCAGCCGGATGCCGAGCAGGCCACCGGTGACCGCGAAGACCAGGTTGAGCACCAGCGAGGCGCTGATCGTGTTCAGCGCGCCCTGGGCGAGGATGCTCGCGATGATGATCGGCAGCCCGTAGGCGACCGCGTTGTAGCCGAAGGTCTGGGCGAGGCCGATGGCCAGCGCCTGGAACGTCCGGGCGCGGTAGCGGCGCTGGAACAGCTGCGCGAAGTCCCGCAGCCCGCGACGCTCGGCCTGGGGCTTCACCACCTCCGCGTCCGGCGCCACGACGGCGTTGACGCCGTAGGACTTGCGCAGGATCTTCGCGGCCCGCTCCAGGTCGCCCTGGTTGGCCGCCCACGACGGCGACTCGTTCATGTACTTGTTGCGCACCAGCAGGATCACCAGCGCGGGCACCGCGCCGAAGCCGACGGTGAACCGCCACAGCAGGCCGTGGTGCTCGTCGGGCAGCACGAAGTACAGCGCCATGATCACCAGGTAGCAGCCGCTGGTGGCCACGTACCAGGCCGGCGACCACGCCGCGGTGCGGGAGCCCTTGCTGCCCTTGCCCTTCAGCCGGGAGAACTCGGCCAGGAAGGCCATCGCGACCGGGATGTCCATGCCGACGCCGAAGCCCATCAGGAACCGGAAGAAGATCAGGATCTCCATGTTCGGCGCGAGCGCGCAGCCGAGCGCGGAGACCACGAAGAACAGCATGTCGGCCATGAACACGCGGTAGCGGCCGAGCCGGTCCACCAGCAGGCCGCCGAGCCACGCGCCGAAGATCGCGCCGACGCTGATGGAGGCGGTGACCGCGCCGGCCCCGGCCGGGGAGAGCCCGAACTGCTGCTTGATGTCGGTGATGCCGTAGGCCAGCGACGTGAGGTCGTAGGCGTCCAGGAAGATCCCGCCGAGCGCCAGCAGCACGATCATCTTCGCGTGGCTGCCCCGTGCCGCACCCGAGTTGACCAGTTCGGTGACGTCCCGCGCCGAGCGGATGAGCACTGGCTCCCGCTCGGCGACCGGTTGCGTGGACACGGTTGCACCCCTCCGAAATTCCTTGGATCGTGCCCGCAGGCGCGAGCGAGGGGTTAGCCTAACCGGTGGAACGAATGCGTCCACATGCTGGAACGAAGCAGCGTCGCACGTGGTTGTGCGGGTCACCTGAGCCCTGGTTCGGTCAGCCCTCGTCGCTCGGTGACGCAGTTTTTCAGGGCCGAACGAAGGGCGCCGTCGCCGGGCCAGGCGACGGCGCCCTTCGTCGAGTCTCAGCCGAAGAGGACTTCGGCTTCCGCGTAGCGCTCCAGAGGCACCGTCTTCAGCGACGCGGTCGCTTCGCGCAGCGGCACCCGCACGATGTCCGTGCCGCGCAGCGCGACCATCTTGCCGTAGTCGCCCTCGGTGATCGCGTCGATCGCGTGCAGGCCGAAGCGGGTCGCCAGCACCCGGTCGTAGGCCGTCGGCGTGCCGCCGCGCTGCACGTGGCCGAGCACCACCGCGCGCGACTCCTTGCCCGTTCGCGCCGCGATCTCCTCCGCCAGCCAGGTGCCGACGCCGCCCAGCCGGACGTGGCCGAAGGCGTCCTTCTCACCGGTCAGCAGCAGTTCCTTGCCGCCCTCCGGGACCGCGCCCTCGGCGACCACGATGATCGGCGCGTACTGCCGCTCGAAGCGCTGCTCCACCCAGGTGCAGACCTTCTCAACGCTGAACGGCTGCTCCGGCACGAGGATGACGTTCGCGCCGCCCGCCAGCCCGGAGTGCAGCGCGATCCACCCCGCGTGCCGGCCCATCACCTCGACCACCAGCGCCCGGTGGTGCGACTCCGCCGTGGTGCGCAGCCGGTCGATGGCCTCGGTGGCGATGTGCACCGCCGTGTCGAAGCCGAACGTGTAGTCGGTGGCGTCCAGGTCGTTGTCGATCGTCTTGGGCACGCCGACCACCGGCACGCCGTCGTGGGTGAGCTGCTCGGCGACGCCGAGGGTGTCCTCGCCGCCGATCGCGATCAGCGCGTCCACCCGGTGCTCCTCCAGGGTCGCCTTGAGCCTGGTGATCCCGTCGTCGACCTTGTACGGGTTGGTGCGCGACGAGCCCAGGATGGTGCCGCCCCGGTTGAGGATGTCCTCCACCTTGTCGAGGGTCAGCGGCATGGTCAGGCCCTCCACCGGGCCCAGCCAACCGCTGCGGAATCCCAGGATCTCGTGCTGGTGCACCGAAATCCCCTTGCGGGTCACCGCGCGGAGCACCGCGTTGAGCCCGGGGCAGTCGCCGCCACCGGTGAGCACTCCGACACGCATTCCAGCCGGCATCGCTTTTCGCCGCCTCCTCGAATCCAGCCTGGACAGAAGTGATCTGCATCTCCCCCTGGCCACAGCGTGGCACGAACTGGATCGTTGCAGCAAGTATCCGGGAAGTTACCGGTCGCGACGAACGAGCTGGGAACGCACGAGGCCCACGCACCGTCCGCCGATTTCGCGCGAAACCGGCTTCCGCCACGCGTGGGCGGCGGCGATTTCGCGCGAAATCGCCCTCTCGTCGTCAGGCGAAGCCGCGTTTGCGGCGGACCTCCTCCATCACCTGCCACCGTTCCAGGTTGTGCTTGGCGTCGGCCAGGGCGTCGTGCGCGTTGTCCGGCGCGGCAGGCAGCTTCGGCTTGCCGAGGTCCTCCCAGCGCTGCCGCAGATCGCGGGTGAACTTCGGGATCCGCGACGGCAGCATCGGCATCGCGCCCCACAGCTGCGCCAGCGCCACGTGGTCGTAGGCCGCGTACCAGGCCCACAACTCGACGTTCCCGTTGCGGGCGGTCAGGAAGGAGTACAGATCCTCGCGGATCCGGGCGCGGGAGCGCCAGCACGGATCGGCGGGCGGGGGCAACTGCGGCAGCACGTGCTGCCGCACCCAGGCACCGGCCCGAGACGCGTCGAACTCGGTGGACACCGCGTAGAACTCGCGGCCGGACTCGTCGACCATCCCGATCGACACCAGCTCGATGGTGTGTCCGTCCTCGATGAACTCGCAGTCGTAGAAGTACCGCACCGGGCAAGGGTAGGCGGCAGCCGTTCCAGCAGCGTATGGGGGCCGTCGGCCGGTATCGAGACCGATCCAGCTCCCGAAACGCGGCCGATGCGCCACAATGATCAACGAACGACTCCCGACAAGCGGAACTCGCCGCGTGGGCGCGAGAGCGGATGCGAGCTGGTATGCAAGCTGGTGGCAAGACCATCGGAAGCGTGATCGTCGCCATCCTGGCCGCAATCGGCCTCTACATCGGCATCCTAGACGGCGGGCTGAGCCTGTGGGACCGCTTCTTCGGCTCGCCGACCAGCCCTCCACCGCCCCCGGAACCTGCCGAGACCAACCGCGCCGAGTCCGCCGCTCCCACGACCGAACCACGTCAGCACCTGGCGTACGGCCCGCCGAAGATCCTGAACTGGGGACTGCGGTTTCCCGGCGACGGCTGCGGAAACGGCGTCCTCGCGGACGGCCAGACCATCAACTGGGACGACGTGGTCGGCGACCCCGACCCCGGTGCGGACGACATCGGGTATCAGCAGCAGACCACGTGCTCTGACTACACCCGGATCTTCGCGCTCGACGGTTCGAAGGGCGGCCTGGTCACCGCGGATCAGGCGCACGACCCGTTGACCTGCCGCAGTGCCGCGCTGGCGGGGGCGCTACCCAACTACATCGAGCCCCGAACCCGCAAGGAAGCTCGCCTGGTCGAAGGTGCGGCGCTGTGCGTGCTCACCGATCGGGGGCGGGTCGTGCGAGCCCGGATCGACCGGGTGGTCGATGACACCGAGAACTTCGTCAAGGACGTGGTGCTCGAACTGAGCGGGGAAGCCATCATCTGGGAGCCGAAGTGACTCGCGTGCCCCTCATTCGGCGGGCAACCACATCGTGGCTTCACCACGCACCGCAGGGGTGGCTGTCCCGTCCTCCCCGATGATCGCGTCGATCCGAGCCCGCACGACCCGGCGCTGATCGGTGAGCACGCACACCGCCGCTCCCTCGACGATGCCCAAGTCCGCGGCCTCCGGATCGCGCGGTGGGTAGAAATCGGGCCCGGTGGCCTCCCGCACTGCGGCCAGATGGCATTCGCGAGGGGCCAACGCCTCGCCCGGACCGACCATGGCCGCGAACGAATCAGGCCCGGACGAGCCCAGCGGCCAGCCCACGACGAGGCAGTCCTCGCCCGAGTAGCCGAAGTCCGGGGCGCCGGGAACGCCTACCGGTGCACGTCCGACGTTGTCGAAGTCGATGGTGAAGGACTGCCCGTTGCACGAACTCCCCGCGCGGTTGAAGGCCCAGGGAAATGTTTCCAGTGCCGAGTAGGACGCGGCCGGTTCAGGCGGCCCGGACGGTTCATCGTCAGCGCCAACGAGCGAGCATCCGGCAGAGCAACTGCTGAAAGCCACGAGTGCGAGCACCAGTGCCTTGGACGACTGTCGGCTCATCCGAACATGATCGCAGGACGATCAGGCCGTCAGCCGGCCTTGGACTCCGGGAGCCGCTCGGCGGGCTTCTGCGCCTTCCAGCCCGCCACCTGCTTGCCCTGCGCGGCGAGGTCGTCCTTCACCTTGGCGGCGTAGACGTCGACGTACTCCTGGCCGGAGAGCTCCATCAGGGCGTACATGATCTCGTCGGTGATGGACCGCTCCACGAACCGGTCGCCCGCCATGCCCTCGTAGCGGGAGAAGTCCAGCGGCGGCCCGACCTTCACCACGACCTTGTGCGGGTACCACATCTTCGATCCGATGGGGTTGACCCGGTCGGTGCCGAACATCGCGATCGGGATCACCGGCGCCTTCGACTCCAGCGCCATCCGCGCGACCCCGGTCTTGCCCTTGTACAGCCGGCCGTCCGGCGACCGGGTGCCCTCCGGGTAGACGCCCAGCAGCTTTCCTTCGCGCAGCAGGCGGATGCCGGTGTCCAGCGCGGCCTGCGCGGCGGCGCCGCTGGAGCGGTCGATCGGCACCTGGCCGACGCCGGAGAAGAAGTACTTCTTGAACTTGCCCTTGAAGCCCTTGCCCGTGAAGTACTCGCGCTTGGCCAGGAACGTCACCCGGCGCGGCATCATCAGCGGCATGAAGAACGAGTCGGCGACGGCCAGGTGGTTGCTGACCAGGATCGCGCCGCCGGTGGCCGGCACGTGCTCGACGCCTTCGACCTTCGGACGGCAGAACAGCTTCATCACGGGCCCGAGCAGTAAGTGCTTCATCACCCAGTACAACACCGCGCTGCCGCCTCCTTGCCCCGCCGAGTTCCCTGCTCAGCCTACGGAGCCCCGACATCGGGCACAATGCGGGCTCGATGTGGTGATCTCGACCGGCTCTTGGCGCGATCACGACCGCACCACCAAGTCCGCCCCACATGTCGGCCGCGCATGCGACGATGAAGCGGTACTGGCTCGCCGATGCTGTTGGGAGGCCGCGGTGCCCGTGCTCCCCGGTGCCGAACCGTTCACGCACAACGGATCGGAGGACATCGGCGTGCTGCTCTGCCACGGCTTCACCAGCACCCCGCAGAGCATGCGGGCCTGGGGCGAGCACCTGGCGGCGGAGGGGTTCACGGTCCGCTGTCCGCTGCTTCCCGGCCACGGCACCCGGTGGCCGGATCTGAACCGCACCGGCTGGCGGGACTGGTACGCCACCGTCGAGGGCGAGCTCGCCGAACTGCTCGGCCGCTGCCGGTCGGTGTTCGTGTTCGGCCAGTCCATGGGCGGCACGCTCACCCTGCGGCTGGCCGAGCAGCATCCCGACATCGCCGGGATCGTGCTGGTCAACCCGTCGGTGATGACGCTGCGCAAGGGCTCCCGGCTGCTGCCGCTGCTGAGCAAGGTGTGGCCCGCGATCGGCGGGATTCCCGGTGACATCGCCAAGCCAGACGGCTTCGAGCTCGCCTACCAGCGGTTGCCGCTGCGCGCGATGGCCAGCCTGCAGGAGCTGTGGGGCGTCGTGCGCGGCGACCTGGGCCGGGTGCGCCAGCCGCTGCTGCTGTTCCGGTCGACCGTCGACCACATCGTGGAGCCGGTCAATTCCGCGCTCGTGCTGGACGGGGTCGCCAGCAGCGATCTCGCGGAGGTCGTGCTGGCCGACAGCTTCCACGTGGCGACGTTGGACCATGACGCGCCGGCGGTGTTCAGCGGTAGCGTCGAATTCCTGCAACGCATCCACCTCGAACGGGCCGAGGAAGTCGTATGAACACGCGCCGCGACAACCCCGACGGGCCGGAGGATATCGACGCCGCATTCGCCGAGATCGTCGCCGATCTGGAGCGGGACTCGACGTTCGCGCGGTGGCCCGAGGACGTCCCCGACGACGCCGCGAACTCCACCGACACCGCAGGCACCGCGAGCGCGGTCGCCGATGTCGCCGAGGTCGAGCCGAAGGCCGCGCGCGACGCCGGGCCGCGGGACTGGGCGCCGGGGCCCGACGAGGAGGAAGAGCACTTCGTCCCGCCGGAGCCGCCGCCGCTGCCCACCCCGCGACCGACGACGCTGCTCGGGATCGCGGTGATCGCGGTCGGAGTGCTGATCCTGCTGGTGCCCGGCCTCGCCGGGATGTACAGCTCGCTCGCGATGCCGCTGGGCCTGGTGCTGATCAGCGCGGGCATCGGCTGGCTCCTGCTGAGGCTGCGCCAGGGCCCGCCGCCGAACTCCGACAACGACGACGGCGCCCAGGTCTGATGCCGTCCCGCGATTTCAATGGAGATCAGACCGTCGATTTCCGTTGAAATCGCGTCGTCAGGTCAGGTGCGGGGCTTTGGTCAGGACGTGTTCGCGGGCCAGGGCCGCCGAGCCGATCATGGCCGCCGAATCCCCGTGGTGGGCCACCGCGATCCGCGCCAGCGGGCGGTGCCCGGCTCCGGTGACGGCTCTGGCGTAGTGCTCGCGGGCGGCGTCGAGGAACAGGTGCGCCGAGTCGGAGACACCACCGGCGATCACCACGACCTCCGGGTCGTAGACGTCGGCGACGAGCGCCAGGCCCTCGCCGAGCCAGCGGGCCAGTTCCGCGACCGCGCGGAGCGCGACCGGGTCGCCCGCTTCTGCCGCGTGGGCCACGTCGACGCCGGTCGGCTCGACCAGCACCGGATCCCCCGCCGCCCGGCGGAACTCCAGCGCCGTGGCCGCCAGTGCGGTACCGCTGCAGTACCGCTCCCAGCAGCCGTTCTTGCCGCACGAGCACGGCCTGCCGTCCGGGACGACGCGCAGATGGCCCAGCTCCGGGGCGACGCCGTAGGCCCCGCGGAACACCTTGCCGCTTATCACCAGCGCGCCGCCGATGCCGGTGCCGATGGCCACCAGCGCGGCCACTCGCGCGCCGACGGCCGCGCCGAAGCGCTGCTCCGCGACGGCCGCGGCGTTCGCGTCGTGCTCCAGGACCACCGGCAGCCCGAGCCGGTTGGCGAGCTCGTCGGCGACCGCGACGTGCCGCCACGCCAGGTGCGGCGCGAAGCGCACCACTCTGCGGTCCTCGCTGACGAACCCGGCGACGGCCAGGCCGACCCCGGCGACCGGGTACCGGTCCGACAGCGCGCGAACCGTGTCCGCGATCGCCGCGTTCAGCTCGGCGCCGGTGGCCGGCGTCGGGACGCGGTGGGTTTCCAGGATCTCGCCGTGCTGATCCACCACGCCGGCCCGCACGCTGGTTCCGCCGACGTCCACTCCGATGGTCAGCACCTCGACGCGGCCTCGCCGTCTGCCAGCACCGGGCCGTCGACCCGCCGGACCGCGATCCGCTGCACCTTCGACGGCGCCGGAACGTCCTCTTCGGACTCTTCGGGATCTTCGGCCGCCGGGCGCTGATCGGCCAGCATCTGCCGCAGCACCTGCACGATCCCGGCGAGCTGGTCGTTGAGCTCCGGGCGGCGGCCGCGCAGCAGCGCCACCACCGCGCACAGTGGACACCAGCCGCAGCCCGCTCCGCTTTCGGGCTCGGTGCCCTGGTCGCAGCCGCGCAGGTAGTCCTCCGCCTTGCCCGCGATCACGTCGAGCAGCAGCCGGAGCTCGTCGAGGAGCTGGTCGTGCCGGGATTCGTCGCGCATCTCGTCCACCGGAATCACCGCATCCACAACTCTGGGTCGGGCCGGAACCGCACCGTCAGCCCGTCATCGCCGGCGACCGCCGAGGTCACGGTGCACCGCTGGAGCACCGCTGGCAGCGCGATCAGCCTCCGGCGGCCGTCGACGGTGATCGCCAGCTCGTCGCCGATCCGCGCCAGGTCCAGTTCCGCCGCCGGGTGCAGCGGCAGCGCGATCCGCAGCGAGTACTCCGCGTCCAGCGTGCGGCCACCGCCGGTGACCTGCATGGACGGCGGGTTCGACGGGTTTTCCAGCGGATCGGTATCGGCGTAGAGCTCGTCGCCGAGCGCCAGCAGCTCCTCCGCGCCGACCGGTTCGGCGGCGCGGTGCTCGACCACGCGCAGCGGCAGATCCGTCGCGGCCCGCAGCGTGTCGAGCACCTTCTCCTGCTCGCGGCGGCGGGTGCGCAACCATCCCGCCGCGGCGCCGCGAGCCGATCCGGGGTGCGGCACCACGCGGTTGGCCACCAGGCCGTCCACCCGGATCTGCTGAAGCGCCAGGGCGGTCAGCGTCCGGCGGGTTTCGGCGGCCACCACCGACTCCGGCGTGAGCACCAGCCGGACGCTGGTCCCGGCGTCGCCGAGCATGTCCTTGAGGCCCGCGAGGCGCTCCGCGAGCCGCCCCAGCCCGTCCGCGACGGAGTCCCAGCGCTCCACCTGCTCGCTGCCGGCGATGCCGGCCAGCAAGCCGCGCACGGCCCGGCGGTGCGCCGGGAACAGCCGCTCCAGGTAGCCGGCGAGCGATTCGGGCAGCGCGAGCAGCCGCAGCGTTTCGGCGGTCGGCCCGCAGTCGACGATCACGGTCTCCCACAACCCGCTCGCGGCGAGCCGGTGCACCTCGGTGAGCGCCAGCAGGTCCTCCACCCCGGGCAGCACCGTGAGCTCTTCCGCGTCGACCTCGTCGACGCCGGCGCCCTGCAGCATGGTCCGCAGGTGTTCGCGCAGCTCGCGCCAGGCGCCGTCGACCAGCTCGCGGGTCTGCACCTCGGCGGCGTGCAGCGCCGCGCGCGAACCGTCCAGCCGCACCTCCCGCGGCTGCGCGCCGAGTTCGACGTCGAGCGCATCGGCCAGCGAGTGCGCCGGGTCGGTGGAGACGACGAGCACCTTGCCGCCGTGCCCGGCCACGCGGGCGGCGGTGGCGGCGGCGAGGGTGGTCTTGCCCACGCCGCCTTTTCCGGTGAACAGCAGGATTCGCAACGGATGCTTGCTTACTTCGCGCCTTCGACGCGGCGCTTGAGCTCCTTCAGCGCCGTGTCCATGATCATCTTCTCGGCCTTCCGCTTGAACAGGCCGATCATCGGGATGGCCAGGTCCACGGCCAGGCTGTAGGTCACCTCGGTGCGGTCGTCGGACAGCGGGTCGAGCCGGTAGCTGCCGCGCTGCGCCTTCTGCACCTGGCCCTCGACGAGGTTCCAACTCACCGACAGCCCGTCGCCCGCCCAGTCGTAGACGTTGACGTAGGTGTCCTTGACCACTCCGGCGTCCAGCACGAAGCGCACCCGCTCCGCGTCGCCGCCCGAGGTTCGCGAGAGCACCTCGGTCTCCTTCACCGCTTCCGCCCACTCCGGGTAGGCGCCGAAATCCGCGATCGCTGCCATGATCTGCGCGGCCGGGGCCTCGATCACGATGGACTGGGTGGACTGATCGACCATGCGCCGCAGGTTACCGGGTGCGGGTGGCGGCAGCGGCGTGGAGGAGCAGGGTTTTTCCTCACCTTCACCACCGGAGCACGTAGGGCCGCCCGGTGCGCTGGAAATGCCCGACGTTGACGCACTCGGTGCGCCCGATCCGCATGCGCTGCGCCAGCGGCTGGTGCACGTGCCCGAACAGCGACCACCGCGGCCGGTCGGAGGCGATCCGCTCGACCAGCGCGGCCGAACCGCTCTCCGGCCGCCGCGCCACCACGTCGTAGGTCAGCTCCGCCACGGCGGGCGGCAGGTGGGTGCACAGCACGTCCACTTCGGGCAGTGCCGCGACCGCCGCGTCGTACTCGTCCTCGGGCCGCAGGTACGGCACCCAGGCCGCGTGGCGGCGCAGCGTCACACCCGCCGGCAGCACCGTGCCGCCGACGAAACCGAAGGTCAGGCCGCCGATTTCGACGCTCTCGCCGTCCAGCACCCGGATGCCTTCGCGGACGAACTCCGGCCACAGGTGCGGCGCGTCGACGTTGCCCGGGGTGGCGTAGGTGGGCGCGGTCAGCGCCGCGAACAGCTCGGCGTACTGCTCGCGCACGGCTTCCTCGACCACCGCCGCAGGGTCGGTCAGCCCGGCCCACAGCGAGCGCACGTAGGCACCGAACTCCGGGCCGCGGTGGCTGCGCCGCAGCTCGGCGAACCGGGCCACCTTCTCCGGGCCGAACACCCGCCCCAGGATGCCCTTGCCGTGATCGTGGTAGTCGACGAAGTCGATCAGGTCGCCGAGCACCACCAGCGCGTCGGCGCCGTCCCCGGCGCGCTTGAGGTCCTCGACGTTGCCGTGGACGTCCGAAACGACGTGGACGCGCAACTCCACACTCCCCTCCGCCGACAACTCCTCCCCCGAACCTAATCCGTCCGAGCGCCCCTTTGGGAGCACCCGTTTCCCACCTGCACCGTTCGGGCGGCGCAAGCAGCCAACCGGCGGCACCATGCCGATCAACGGGGCAACTACGCTGTGTTGACTGAAGCGGGCGCACAACGGGGACTACCGCTCAGTAACTATCAGCGTTAGGTTGTGCCCCACTGACTGGTGTGTTTTCGGAGGTTTCGACGTGCGAGAGTTCAGCGCACCCGCCACAACGACTGTGGCCGAGGACGAGAACCTCACCGACATGGTGTGGGCCAACGCGGAGCGCTTCGGAAGCACGGTGAGCTTCCGGCGCCGGGTGGACGGCACCTGGGTCGACGTCACGGCCGCCGACTTCGCCGCGCAGGTGCTGACCGTGGCCAAGGGCCTGGTCGCAGCGGGTCTGGAGCCCGGTGACCGGGTCGGCCTGATGTCGCGGACCCGGTACGAGTGGAGCCTGCTGGACTTCGCGATCTGGACGGCCGGCTGCGTCACGGTGCCGATCTACGAGACCTCCGCGGCCGACCAGGTGGAGTGGATCCTCACCGACTCGGCGGCCAAGGCCGTGATCGTGGAGACCGACTCGCACCGCGCCGAGGTGGACAAGGTCGTGGACCGGCTCTCCGAGGTCTCCCACGTCTGGCAGATCGAGGGCCCGACCAGCGGCGGAGCCGCCGGCGCGGTGGACGAGCTGACGGCGCTCGGCGCGGAGGTCGAGGACCGGGATGTGCACCTGCGCCGCCGCGCGGTGCGCGCGGAGGACGTCGCGACGCTGATCTACACGTCGGGCACCACCGGCCGCCCCAAGGGCTGCGTGCTCACGCACCGCAACATGCTCGCCGAGGTCCGCGCGGACATCGAGGCCTTCCCGCAGCTGACCAGGCCCGGCAACTCGATGCTGATGTTCCTGCCGATGGCGCACGTGCTGGCCCGCGCGATCACCGTGATGTGCGTGTACGGCAGGGTCACCCTCGGCCACACCAGCGACATCAAGGACCTCGTCGCCGACCTCGGCTCGTTCCGGCCGACGTTCGTGCTGGCGGTGCCGCGGGTGTTCGAGAAGGTCTACAACACCGCCAAGCAGAAGGCGCACGGCAGCGGCAAGGGCCGGATCTTCGACCTCGCCGAGGACACCGCGGTCGCGTTCAGCCGAGCTCAGGAGGAAGGCGGCGCGGGCCTGGGGCTGAAGCTCAAGCACACGCTGTTCGACAAGCTCGTGTACGGCAAGCTCCGGGCGGCGCTCGGCGGCCGCTGCATCGCGGCGGTCTCCGGCGGCGCGCCGCTGGGCGAGCGGCTCGCGCACTTCTTCCGCGGCGTCGGCGTGCCGGTGCTGGAGGGCTACGGGCTGACCGAGACGACCGCCGCGGCCGCGGTGAACGTGGAGAGCGCGTTCAAGGTCGGCACCGTCGGCAAGCCGGTGGCCGGCACGTCGGTGCGCATCGCCGAGGACGGCGAGGTGCTGGTCAAGGGCGACGTGGTGTTCAAGGAGTACTGGAACAACCCGGCCGCCACCAAGGAGTCCCTTGAGGACGGCTGGTTCCACACCGGCGACCTCGGCTCGCTGGACGACGAGGGCTTCCTGAAGATCACCGGCCGGAAGAAGGAGATCATCGTCACCGCGGGCGGCAAGAACGTCGCCCCGGCGATGCTGGAGGACGCGCTGCGGGCGCACCCGCTGATCAGCCAGTGCATGGTGGTCGGCGACCAGAAGCCGTTCATCGGCGCCCTGATCACCCTCGACCCGGAGTTCCTGCCGTCCTGGCTGGCGAACAACTCCCGCCCGGACAACACCCCGGCGATCGAGCTGGTCGACGATCCGGAGCTGCGCGCCGAAGTGCAGAAGGCGGTCGACGAGGCCAACAAGGCGGTATCCCGGGCGGAGCAGATCAAGCAGTTCCGGATCCTGCCGGAGGACTTCACGGAGGCCACCGGCGAGCTGACGCCGAGCATGAAGCTCAAGCGGAACAAGGTCGCCGAGAACCACGCGGCCACCATCGAAGCGATCTACGCCAAGTAGGAGCATCCGCTTCGCGTGCGCGAGGGCCGCCGATTTCCCGCGAAATCGGCGGCCCTCGTGCTCTCAGCTACGCGAGTGCTCCGTCGTCGTACTCCGGAACTCCGCCGACGACGGTGGCACCTACGGCGACGTCCTTCAGCCCGGCCGGGTCGACGTCCCAGAGGTCGTCCGACAGCACGACGAAGTCGGCGAGCTTTCCGCGCGTCAGCGTGCCCTTGACCGCTTCTTCGCCTGCGGCGTAAGCGGATCCGTACGTGTAGGCGCGAACCGCCTCCTGCACCGTCAGGCGCTCGTCCGCGTTCAGCACATCACCAGCGGCGGTGCGGCGGTTGACCATGTCGTGGATGTTCAGCAGCGGCGCCGCGTCCACGACTGGCCCGTCGCTGCTGCCGGGCAGGACCGCCCCCGCATCCAGCAGCGACTTCATCCGGTACGCCTGGCGACTCCGCTCGGGGCCGAGGGCCCGGAGGATCCCGTCGCCGAGTTCCGAAATGAACCGGCCCTGCGGCACCGGCACCACGCCCAGCCGCACCAGGCGGGCGACCTGCTCGTCGGAGGTGACTCCGAAGTGCTCTACGCGGTGCCGTGCATCGGATCTCGGAGCGGCGAGCTGGGCGGCCTCGATGGCGTCCAGGGCGAAGTCCACCGCCGCGTCGCCGATGGCGTGCGCGGCGACGGACCAGCCCGACCGGTGGGCGGCGGCGAGGAGTTCGCGGATCTCGTCCGGTTCGAAGAGCATGAACCCGTGGTTGTCGGGTTCGCTGTGGTAGCAGCACTTCATCGCGGCGGACTTCCCGATCAGCGAACCGTCTGTGAGGATCTTGACCGCTCCGATGCGGAGGCGATCGTCGCCGAAGCCGGTCCGGATCCCGGTGTCCAGCCCGAACCACTCCGTCGCTTCCCGGAAGCCGCCCAGGTAGTGGAGCGCCGTGATGTAGGGCATCACCGTCATCCGGATGCGCAGCAGGCCGCGTTCGCGGGCGAGCTGGGAGGTGTGGAAATCCGCCGGCGAGAAGCCCATGTGCTCGTGCGCGGCCAGGCCCGGTTCGGTCGCGCTGGTGAGTCCTTCCGACAGCGCCCGATCCGACGACAGCTTCAGGTAGTCGAGCACCTCGTCCACGGGAACCGGGCGGGTGATCCGCTGGATCAGGGACTTGGCGCGCTCCTGCAGCAGCCCTTCCGCCCGCCCGTCCGCCATCCGCACGACGTGTCCACCGTCGACGTCCGGCACGCCGAGGCCGCCGGGAAAACCGGCCCGCTCGAACGCGATCGTGTTCGCCACTCCCATGTGCCCCGAGACGTGGTCCAGCCACACCGGACGGCCGCCGGCCGCGCGGTCCAGCGCCGCCGCGGTGGGGTGATCTTGTTCTGGTCGTACCCCAACCGAACTTCCACTGCTCGGGGCCGAGGCCCGTGGCGTAGCGCCGCACCGCCTCGTAGAGCTCGTCGAGCGACGTCACCAACTCCACGCGGAGATCGAGGGTCGCCAGGATCCGCCCGCGGCGCGACACGTGCTGGTGAGCATCGTTTAACCCCGGCAGCACCGATGCCCCCGCGAGGTCGTGGGCCTGTTCGGCGGTGACACCGTCGAGTTCCTCGTCGAATCCGATCAGGCGACCGTTGTGCACGCCCAGCGTGTGCGCGGATGCAGCCGCCCCGGAAGATCGCGTCGATCTTCAGCATCACGGCTCCTCTCCCGAAGCCGACCGGGCGCGGTGGTCATCGAGTCACCGAGATTCGGCCTGCGCACGGCGAATCTGCGCAGCGGCGGAAAACCGTTGAGCGTTACCCTGTACGCCGCCTGGGACGCATCGCACTTCGCGGCGTCGGAGATCGAGACACTGGTCGGTGAACTGGCCGACTGGGCGCGGTCGAACCGATCCGATCCCGCGATGCGAATCGCCGACGACACCTTGACCAACCTCAGCTAGCTCCGGCGGAAGCGGCGGGGTGCGGCAGCGATCCGCGCACCTTCTCGCTCGAAGCCGCCCTTCGCCTCAAGAGAATCAACCGAAGGTGCGGCGGAGGCCGGCACCCCAGTCGGCCACCAGCTGGGCCTTGGTGAGGCCCGTGGCCTCGCGCAGGGCACCGTCCACTTCGGCCGGTGAGTCGGTCGCCGCCACGCGGCGGTAGAGATCCACCAGGCGTCGTTCGCCGAGCCGGTCGGCGAGATGGCTCACCACCGACCAGGACTGCTGGTAGGCCAGATCCAGGCGGCGGCCGGCCTGGTGGAAATCGCCGTCTTCGGGCAGCTTCGCCGGCGGTCCGGCCTCGTGGATCCGGCGGGCCAGGTCCGGGGCGATGTCCTTCGGAGCCACCCCGCTCTCGCGGTAGCCGACGTAGTCGGCGAAGCCCTCCAGCATCCACATCGGAGCCTCGGCCGCCGTGTCCGCGCGGGCCGCGACGTGGGTGATCTCGTGGCGCAGCACCACGCGCAGGGCGACGTCGGAAAGCCGGTCGGCCGCCTTGGGGTTGAGCACCACCCGCTGGCCCTCCGCCCGGCGAGCGCCGGTGTCCACCCGGTCGGCCACCGCGACCGCCGCGATGCCGTCCACCGCGAACTCCGGCCCCACCAGCGAACGCAGCTCCTCCTGGGACGCCGGCACCAGCACGCCGACGCTCTGGGGCCAGCCCGGCCCCCAGATCTCCGTCACGTCGGCCACGGCGGCGTCCAGCAGCCGGGAAACCCGCTCCACCGGTTCCGGATCGTGGCCGATGACCATGCCGGTGGCGGTGCGGCGCACGTGGCACCGCCCGAAGTCCCACGGGCCCCGCCAGACGCCCGGCCCGGCATCGTCCGCGAGGTACCAGGAATCGCCGCGCCGGGCGAACACGTAGCCGAGCGTCCGCTGGGTCGGCACGCTGTCCACATCGGTCAGCGCGTAACGCAACACCACCCGCGGGGCCCAGGTCTCGTCCGCCGCCGGCACCGGCGGCCGGGCACCGGCCGTGCCGACCAGCTCGTAGGTCCACTCGGTGGCCGGGATCGTCGTGAGGTTGCGGAAGAGTTCGTGCTGACGCCGCTGGAAGTCCGGCGGCGATTCGGGGTCCACTGTGGTCGCGAACGCCGCCTCGTCGCCGACCCGGACCGCGGCGGCCCGCCGATCCAGCAGGCCGCGCACCGCTACGTCCGGCGTCGCCGGCACGGCGAAGCCGGCCCGCGCCGACGCGGTGCGCGGAAGTTCCGGCGACGGCAGCGAAATCGAGGAGACCCCGGCCAGGACGGCGCCGGCGGCGGCAACCGCCAGCCACGCCCGAAACACCCCCGGTGCATGCACGGGGCGCATGGTATTCCCGATCACATCGGCGGCCCGCCCGGGTCCCCCCGACATGCTTTCGGGGCCGGCACCTGGCGGTGCCGGCCCCGAAGGCGGAAATCAGCTCAGCCCGCGACGCGGCGGATCGCCGTCACCGGACCGATCTTCTTGTAGTCGGTCACCTTGACGACGTCGCCCGAGGTCGGGGCGTGCACCGCCTTGCCGTTGCCGATGTACATGGAGACGTGGCTGACCGGGCTGTAGTAGAAGATCAGGTCGCCCGGCTTGAGGTCGCCTGCCGACACGCTGCGGCCCTGGGTGACCTGGGTCTTGGTCGAGCCGCCGATGGTCACACCGGCCTGCTTGTAGGCCCAGTACATCAGGCCGGAGCAGTCGAAGGTCGACGGCCCCTTCGCGCCCCACACGTAGTCCGAGCCCTGCTTGCCCAGCGCGGCGTTCACCGCGGCGACGGCCGCACCGGCACCGGCGATCGAGCCGACGCCGGTATCGCCGTCGGACTTCAGCGAGTCGCGGTCGGCACTGCTGAGCTGGTTGTAGCGCGCCTTGACCCTGGCGATCTGGTCGTTCATCGCGTTGGTCTTCTGGTCCAGGTCGTTGGCGATGCGCCCGGCATCGGCCTCGGCCTGCACGGCGCGGTTGCGGGCGTCCTGCGCGGCGCGCTCGGCGGTCTCCGCCTGCTGCCGGGCCGAGGACAGCGCCTTGACCGCGTCGTTGTTGTCCTTGGCCAGCACGTCCAATGCGGACGCGCGGTTGAGGAAGTCTTCCGGGGTTTCGCTCACCAGCAGCGCCGACAGCTTGTTCAGCCGGGCACCCTGGTAGGACGCGTGGGTGAGCTGGTCGACCTGGCCGCGGAACCGCTCTTCCTCGGCGCGGGCCTGGTTGGCGACCTGCTCGGCCTGGCCGGCCTCCTGGTTCGCCCGATCCAGCTCCGCCCTCTTGGCGTCGTGGTCGTCTTCGGCCTTCTTGGCTTCCTCGGTGAGCTGCTCCGCCTGGTGCTGGAGCTCCTGCACCTGCTTGGCCGCGTCCGAGGCGTTGTTCGGGAGTTGTGGGTCTGCGAGCGCCGGCCCGGAGGTCATGCCAACGACGGCTGCGACCGCGGTTGCGGCCAGGGCACCTCGCAAAGAGCGCTTAAGTCGGTGCGACTCCACGTCGCGCACTGCTCCTTCTGGTCGCCCGCTTACCGACCGGATGCCCCCTACCCGGCGCGGCCCGACTCCCCGACAAGTCAGTGCAACGGTGCCCCGCGGGCCGCCCGGTCTGGGCAACTGATCGCCACGAGGTCCCGAGTAGGTTACGAAAGGTGAGCCGCAAGGTCCAGAAGTGGGTCGAAAAATTTGTGCCTCAATGCACAAGGTCCCTAACGGATGAGAGTCATGCGCTCACGGTGACGGATCGTGCAGGTCCTTCACCTGGAATTGTTGTATTCAAACCCACTCGATCGAGAGACGCATGACACGCTGGTGATCGGTTATGACATCGGCCACGTGCGGCGAATCGCCAGGCGGTCGGTCGCGTCGGCAAGCTGCTAGACGCGGTTGAGCCGGGCCAGCAACATCGCGGACGAGACGGCGTAGGCGCCCCGCCGGCGAACCGAGGTGACCACGGCCCGGTCCGAAGTCGCGACCACGACCTGCCGCCCCTTCGGCTCGGCGGACACGAGATCCCGGATCACGTCGTCGGCCTGCACCCCGGGCTCGCTGAACAACACCCGAACCCCGCGCGGCCCGGCGGTCGGCACTGACAGCACGTCGGCGCCGTCGAAGACGACGGTGACCTCCGAGCCGGTCCGCGCCGACAACGCGGCGAGCTGGTGCGCCAACCGATCCCGCTGATCGGACAGCGGCAACTCCGGATACCCGGTCTTGGTCACGTTGTAGCCGTCGACGATCAGGTGCACGGCGGGCAGCGCCAGCAACCGGTCCAGCGCGGCGACGTCCGGCACCTCACCGGTCGTGCCGGAATGCGCCCTGACGCGCTGCACGACGTCCGCGGGCCGAGGCCCGCTCCCGCTCGCCCCGAGCTCGCGTCGCAGGCCGCCTACGGCGCCCTCCAGCGTCTCCAGCAGCAGCGCCAACCGCACCTCGTCGCCCTGGCGGGCTTCTCGGGCGGACTGCCGCGCCACCTCCACCTCGGAGCTCGCGCGCTCCGCACGCCGTCGCTCCTCTTGCGCTCGCGTCCGCTCGCGGTCGCGCTCCGCAGCGATCTCCTCGATCTCCGCCCCGTGCTCCGCACGAACCTTCTCCAGCTCGCTGCGCGCGTGCTCCGCGGCGTCCTTGGCTTCCTTGAGCCGCACGCCCTGCTCTCGCAGGCGCTTGCGCAGCCGGTCCGCCTCCACGCTGTTCTCGTCGCCTACTCGGTCGGCAGCGTGCTTGGCCTCGGCGAGCTCTCCGCGCAGGCGCTCGACATCGGCGGTCAGCCGCTCGACCCGCGCCGTCGCGGAATCGCGCTCGCTACGCAGTTGGCCCTGTTCTGCGCGGAACGCGATCAGTTCCACGTAGTGCGGCGCGATCGGCGAGCCGAGCAGCACGGCGGCCGCTGCGACCGCGACCGGGTCGGGGTCGTCGAGGGCGAGCGCCTCCGGGCGGTGGTTGCCGCACCAGTCCACGACCGCGGTGCGGAACACCGCGGAGTCGCGCAGCGCGGCGATCAGCGCCGGCTGGCCGAGCTTGGCCCGCTTGGCCGGCGCGAAGCGGACCACCGGTCGGAGCTGGGCCGGCACGTCCGACGAGCGCATCTCGCCCAGCGAACAGGCGGCCAGTTCCGCGAGCCGCAGGCGCAGCGGACCGGGCAGCGCGTCCCAGTCGATCGGCGGGCCACCGCCGGCCTGCTGTGCACTGTCCACAGCAGACTCGTCGGGGGTGGGGGTGTCGGCTGACCCCGGCTTCGGCGGTACCACCCCCACAGGCTAATGGCCCAGGTCCCGGAACCCCGCATCCGCCGGGCCTGTCGGTAGCGGGACGTAACGTGATCGCCGATGTCCGCGCACCCGCAACTGTCCTTCGACGAGCTCGCCACCACCGAGGAAGTCCCGCTGCACGAGGTGACTTTCGTCGTCGTCGACCTGGAGACCACCGGTGGTGACCGCAACGAGGACGCGGTTACCGAGATCGGTGCCATCAAGGTCCGCGGCGGCGAAGTGCTCGGCGAGTTCGCCACGCTCGTCAACCCGGAGCGCGGCATCCCGCCCGCGGTCGTGTCGATCACCGGCATCACCGAGGCGATGGTCGTCAACGCGCCCAGCTTCGGCACGGTGCTGCCCGCCTTCCTGGAGTTCAGCCGCGGCAGCGTGCTGGTAGCCCACAACGCCCCGTTCGACATCGGATTCCTGCGCGCCAACTGCGAGCGGCTCGGGCTGCGGTGGCCGAAGCCGCAGGTGGTGGACACCGTGCGGCTGTCTCGCCGGGTGCTGACCAAGGACGAGACGCCCAACCACAAGCTCGGCACGCTGGCCCGGGTGCTGAACGCCCGCACCGTTCCGGTGCACCGCGCGCTGGACGACGCGCGCGCCACCGTGGACGTGCTGCACTCCCTGCTGGAGCGGGTGGGCCCGCTCGGGGTGCGAACGCTGGAGGACCTGCTCGGTCACCTGCCCGACGTCGCGCCGCAGCAGCGGCGCAAACGCGGCCTTGCCGACGGGCTGCCGAACTCGCCGGGCGTCTACCTCTTCCGCGGACCGAAGGACGAGGTCCTCTACGTCGGCACGGCTACCGACCTGCGTCGGCGGGTCCGGCAGTACTTCACCGCCGGGGAGCGGCGCACCCGCGTCAAGGAGATGGTGCTGATCTCCGAGCGGGTCGATCACGTGGAGTGCGCTCACCCGCTGGAAGCCGAGGTGCGGGAGCTCCGGCTGCTGGCCGCGCACCAGCCGCGCTACAACCGGCGCTCGAAGTTCCCGCAGCGCGCCTGGTGGGTGGTGCTGACCGACGAACCGTTCCCCCGCCTGTCGGTGGTGCGAGTCCCGAAACCCGATGCGCTGGGGCCGTTCGGTTCCCGCCAAGCGGCGGCCGACGCCGTCGAGGCGCTCCAATCCGCGGTGCCCGTGCGCCGGTGCACCGAACGCATTTCGGCGCGCGAACCCAGCGGCCGCCCTTGCGCCCTGTACGAGCTGGAGCGCTGCGGAGCGCCTTGCGCGGGGCGGCAGAGCGCCGCCGAGTACGAGCCCGCAGTGATCTCCATCCGAGACGTCATCCGCGGCCGCAGCTCCGATCTGCTGGAGGAGCTGCGGAGCGAGCTAGACCGGCTGTCCACGGCGCAACGCTTCGAAGACGCCGCCGTGCACCGCGACCAGCTGGCCGCGCTCGTGCGCTCGTTGGACCGCGGGCAGCGGCTGGCCGCCCTTACCGGCGTGCCCGAGCTCGTGGCGGCCCGGCCGGACGGCCGTGGCGGCTGGCATCTGTCGGTGATCCGGCACGGTCGACTCGCGGCCGCGGGCAACGCGCGGCGCGGCGTCCCGCCGATGCCGATCGTGGACCTGCTGCAGGCGTCGGCGGAGACCGTCATCCCCGGCGCGGGACCGCTGCACGGCACGACGGCCGACGAGGCACGGGTCGTCTACCGCTGGCTGACCACCGGCGGCACCCGCATGGTCCGGTGCAGCATCCCGTGGGCCGAACCGGCGGGCGCCGCGGGCTCCTGGCGCGCCTGGCTGGAGAAGGCCACCACCGGCCGGAATCCATACGCCGCTATCGACTGACAGCCGGCCGCGCTCACCCGGTCATGTCCAGGGCGGCGATCACCTTCGTCGGCCGGATGCGAACCACCAGCTCGCCGGGCACCGCGTTGCGGCGCCCGAACTCCTCCGCCCGGTCCTGGCCCATGTAGCGGCCGCCGATCTTGGTCGCCGTCCGGAGCAGCTCGCCGGGCTCCTCGGACGTCTCCGCAAGGCCTTGGACCTGCACGAAGGCGTACGGCGGCTCGGGCAGGTCCGCGCACAGCACGACCCGCGGATCGCGGACGATCGCACGGCCCTTCGCGGTGTCCTTGCTGGTGTTGAACACGACGTCGTCGCCGTCCAGCACGAACCACACCGGTGCGACCAGCGGTCGCCCGTCGCTCGCGGTGAAGCCGAGAATGCCGGTGCGGGTGCCTGCTTCGAGGAAGGCGCGGACTTCTGGATCACTGATCGATGCCACGCGGCAAACGTAGTGGCCCCGCCGCCACCGCGCGATCGCTCGCGAAAACGACGAGGCCCGGCACCCTCTCGGGTACCGGGCCTCGCGCGTACTCGCTTTACTCGGTGGGCTGCTGCGGCTTGCCGGCCGTCAGCTCGCGCTCCGCCTCGCGGGCCGCGTGCTCGTGCCGAGCCCGCTCCAGCGCTGCGGTCTCCTCGGCCGGGTCCGGGGTGAGCAGGCTGCCCTCCACCGGGCTGCCGGCCGCGCCGAGCTTGTTCATCTTCTTCGGCACCGGAGCGCCCTGGTACGGCAGCGCCTCCGGGTGGCCGTGGTCGTCCACCGGGCCCAGCGGCTGGTGGACCTCGATGAACTCGCCGTGCGGCAGGCGCTTGATGATGCCCGTCTCGACGCCGTGATCCAGCACCTCGCGGTCGCTGTGCTGCAAGCCCAGGCAGACCCGGTAGGTGATGTAGTACGCGAGCGGCGGCAGCACCAGCAGGCCGATGCGGCCGGCCCAGGTCATCGCGTTCAGCGAGATGTTGAACTGGAACGCGACGATGTCGTTCGCGCCCGAGATCATCAGCACGCCGAAGAGCGCCAGAGCCATCGCACCGAGGCCGGTCCGGACCGGCGCGTCACGCGGCCGCTGGAGCAGGTTGTGGTGCGCGTTGTCCTTGCTGAGCTTGCGCTCGATCATCGGGTAGGCCATCAGCAGCGTGAACAGGATGCCCATGCCGATGACGCCCGCGAAGAACACCGGCGGCACCGTGTACGGCCCGAGGTAGAGCTCCCAGGCGGGCCAGATCCGCAGGATGCCGTCCGCCCAGATCAGGTACCAGTCGGGCTGCGAGGCCGCCGACACCTGGGAGGCGTTGTACGGGCCGATGTTCCAGACCGGGTTGATCTGGAAGACGCCGGCCAGGATCGCGCACACGCCGGTGACCAGCGCGAAGAACGCACCGCCCTTGAGCGCGAAGGTCGGCATGATCCGGACGCCGACGACGTTGTTCTCCTTGCGCCGCACCCCGGGGAACTGGGTGTGCTTCTGGTACCAGACCAGCGCCAGGTGCACCGCGACCAGGCCGAGCATGACGCCCGGGATCACCAGCACGTGCAGCACGTACAACCGCGGGATGATCTCCGTGCCCGGGAACTCACCGCCGAACAGCGCCCAGTGGATCCAGGTGCCCAGCACCGGGATCGACAGCACGATGCCGGACAGGGTCGCCCGGATACCGGTACCGGAGAGCAGGTCGTCCGGCAGCGAGTAGCCGAAGAAGCCCTCGAACATGCCCAGCATGAACAGCAGGGCGCCGATGGTCCAGTTGCTCTCGCGCGGGCGGCGGAACGCACCGGTGAAGAACACCCGGAACATGTGCGCCGCCATCGCCGCGACGAACAGCAGCGCCGCCCAGTGGTGCAGCTGCCGGATGAACAGACCGCCGCGCACCTCGAACGAGATGTTCAGCGTCGTCTCCATCGCCCGGGACATCGGGACGCCCTGGAGGTTCTGGTAGACGCCGTTGTAGACGACCTCCTCCATGGAGGGGTCGAAGAACAGGGTCAGGTAGACGCCCGTCACGATCAGGATGATGAACGTGTAGAGCGCGATCTCCCCGAGCAGGAACGACCAGTGCGTGGGGAAAACCTTGTTCAGCTGCCGCCGCATGCCCTTGGCCAGCTGGAACCGCGAGTCGAGCTCGTCGGCCGCCGTGGCCACCTTGCGGTACGCAGCGCTCTCCGACTTCGTCGGTCGAGTGATCGAACTCATGCGTTACGCTCCCAGTATGCCGGGCCGACCGGTTCGATGAAGTCGCCCTTGGCCACGAAATAGCCGTCCTCGTCCACCGCGATCGGCAGCTGGGGCAGCGCCCGGGTAGCCGGGCCGAACACCGGTTTGGCGTAGGTGTTGACCACGTCGAACTGCGACTGGTGGCACGGGCAGAGCAGGCGCCCGGTCTGCTGCTCGAACAGCGAGGTCGGGCAGCCGACGTGGGTGCAGATCTTCGAGTAGGCGTAGTAGTCGCCGTAGTTGAAGTCCTCTTGCCCCTTGCGCTTGACCGGCTTGCTGTTGGGGCGCAGCCGGATCAGCATGACCGGCGCGTCGCCCTTGCGCATCGAGGCTTCGAGCTCGTGCTCGTCGTGCCGCATGGACTCGCGGAACGGGAAGACCGTCTCGAAACCGCCCGCGTCGATGTCCTCCGGCCGCAGCAGGGAGATCTCGTGCGGGTTGCCGGTGTTGCGGCGCAGGTAGGTCTTCTCGCCGTTCTCCGACAGCCACTCGGTGTGCTGCAACGACTCCGGGCCCTCGGTCGCCCACGGGTTGCGGACCAGGCCGCCGATCGCGAACACGCCCGCGCCGACGCCGAACGCACCGGCGCCGAAGCCGGCGGTGCGGCGGATCATCGACCGGCGGGAGATGCCGCTGCGGACGCCCGAGTCGGCGAGCAGCGCGGCGGTGGTCTGCCGGTCAACCTCGTCGGAACCGTGACCGTCGTGCCGCTGCTGGACGGCGACCTCGTGCGGGATGAACTTCTTCTGGTACTGCACGACGCCGATGCCGACGGCCAGGATCGACAGGCCGAAGAAGAAACCGATCAGCGGGTTGTACAGCGAGTAGATGAAGTGCGCGCGCTCGTCCGACGGCGGCTGGTAGCTCCACGGCCAGAACACGAAGACCGCGATGAACGCCAGCGCCGACAGCCCGGCGAGGGTGAACCAGGCGGCGACCGCCCGCTCCGCCCGGCGCTCGGCCCGGGTCCCCTGGACGGGGAAGTTGTCCCGGTACTCGACGAGTTCGACGTCGTCGAGCGCCAGGCCTAGCCGGACCTTCTCGTCGCGGCTCATCTCGGCCAGTTCGGCCTCGGTGTATTCCTTGTTCTGCTCACTCATGCCCTGGCTCCGATCCACAGGGTGAGGCCGATCAGCGCGCCGAGCCCGACCACCCAGGCGATGACGCCTTCCGGCCCAGGCCCGTAGCCGCCCAGGTCGTTGCCACCCGGGTTGTTGTTTCCGTCGGTGACCGACTTGATGTAGCCGATGATGTCCTGCTTCTCCTCCGGCGTGAGCTGCCGGTCCGAGAACTTCGGCATGTTCTGCGGGCCGGTGAGCATCGCCTCGTAGATCTCGCGCTCGGTGGCCTCGTGCAGGTTCGGCGCGAACTTGCCGGAGGACATCGCGATGCCGCGCCCGGTGAAGTTGTGGCAGGACGCGCAGTTGAGCCGGTAGAGCTCACCGCCGCGCGCGGTGTTGCCGCCCTGCAGCGCCTCGCCCGTCTTCTTCGGCGACTCCGGCCCACCGCCGTAGCTCTGCACGTAGGCGGCGAGGGCGTCGATCTCTTCCGGGTTGAACTTCGGCGGCTTGCGCAAGGCCTGCGCTTCCTGGCGGACCATCGGCATCCGGCCGGTGGCCACCTGGAAGTGCACGGCGGCCTCGCCGACGCCGACCAGGCTCGGGCCGCGGTCCTGGACGCCCTGCAGGTTGGCGCCGTGGCAGGAGATGCAGGCGTTGTTGTAGAGCTGCTCGCCCTGCCTCACCAGAGCCGGGTCCGCAGCGGCGTGCGCGGTCTGCGGCTCGGGAGTCACGACGGTGTACAGCCCACCGGCACCCACCAGCGCGATGCCCAACGCCAGTACACCGGAGATCCGCCGCTTAAGCTTCGAGCCCGCGCGGTTCCGTTTCTTGTTGGTGGTCATGAGAGCGGCAACCCTTGCTGTCCGGTTCGGGGTGTTCGTTTCGACCTCGTACGAGAAGCCAATCAATGGGACCTTGCTTCATCCATCATGGGACGAGGTAGATCACGGCGAACAGCCCGATCCACACGATGTCCACGAAGTGCCAGTAGTACGACACCACGATGGCGGCGATGGCCTGAGCCGGCGTGAACTTGCTGAGCTTCGTCCTGATGATCAGGAAGATGAAGGCGATCAACCCGCCGATGACGTGCAACCCGTGGAAGCCGGTCGTCATGTAGAAGACCGTGCCGTAGGCCGACGACGCGATGGTGGTCGCGTGCTCGGTGACCAGCGTGTGGTACTCGCCGGCCTGCCCGAGCACGAAGATCGTGCCCATGATCAGGGTGATCACGTACCACCGGCGGAGACCGAACACGTCACCGCGCTCCGCCGCGAACACTCCCCACTGGCAGGTGAACGAGGACGCCACCAGGATGATCGTGAACGGGAGGGCGTACGGGAGGTTCAGCTCGGTGGGCGGTGGTGGCCACTCGCCCTCGTGTTGCGCCTTCACCGTGAAGAACATGGCGAAGAGCCCAGCGAAGAACATCAGCTCGCTGGCCAACCAAACGATGGTGCCTACGCTGACCATGTTCGGCCGGTTCAGCGAATGCACGCGTTGACTGATTGAGGGCGCTGCCGTTGTCACGCGACGCATTATGTCTTGCACGTTTTCCCCGCGCGCCCTCGGGTCCGGACGTCAGCCGCAGGGTGATCGGATTGCAACCCGGAGGTAACGCACCGTGAAAGGCATCCGCGCGAGCTGGTCGGCCTTCAGGGCCGGTCGGCGGGCCCGGAACAGGCCCGTGATCAGCATCGACGATCCCGGGCTGGAGATCGTCGCGACCGCGTTCGACGAAACCGAGGCGGCCTCGGCGGTCCTCGCCCGGTCGACGCGCTGGCAGCCCGAACTACCTGCGGTGTTGCGCCACCACCTGGCCCTCCCGGGGCACTCGATCGAGTCGGCCAAGGCCCTGCTGGACGCCGACGGCTGGACGGTTCGCGCTGGTGGGCGCGGCGACGAACACGCCGCGCCGGGCCTGACCGCGCTGATCGCGCTGCGTGTCCAGCAACTCGACGCGTTGCATTGCTCACAGGAGAGCTCCCGGATGGCCGGCCTCGCGCAGCGGCACGACGGCGAATCCTTCGGCTGGGACGCCCTGCAGCCCGCCGCCGACCGGCCGAGCCGATCGACTTCGCGTTGATCGATTTGCCCGGGCGGCTACTGTTCGCCCCGGTCGGGCCGATAGCATCCGACGGACCCATCCTGCGCCGACCCGCGAGGAGCTAGTGATGAGCACACCGACCACGAACGTTCTCGTGTTCAGCCATCGCCCCGAGGTCCGGGAGGCGATCATCACAGCGATCGGGCGCCGTCCGGCCCCCGACCTCGCGCGGCTGCACTACATCGAGGCGGGCACCGTCGCGGACGTGCTCAGCGAGGTCGACGCGGGCCACGCGGACCTGGTGATCCTGGACGGCGAGGCGCAGCCGACCGGCGGCATGGGCGTGTCCCGGCAGCTGAAGAACGAGATCGCGCAGTGCCCGCCGGTGGTGGTCGTGGTGCGCCGCAAGGACGACCGGTGGCTGGCGACCTGGTCCCAGGCCGACGCGGTCCTGGTGCACCCGCTCGACCCGCTCGCCGCGGCCGAGACGGTCGCCGAGGTCCTGCGCTCGCAGGGCAAGCCAGTACCCGCCTGAACGCGCGTTGCGGGATGATTTGCACAGCGGCGCGGCCACCCGTGCGGGAGGCACCGCCGCTGCGGGGAGTGCGGCTCTCGGCCGCCGCTCGCTGACGACCCGCACGCTGAAGACGGAGTGAAGAACGTGGGAACCAAGGCGGGAAACTGGGCGGGACTGCTGGGCAGCCTCGTCGCGGGTGAGGATCTCTCCGCGGAGGACACCGCCTGGGCGATGGACCTGATCATGTCCGGCGAGGCCAGCCCGGCGCGGATCGCGGCCTTCGTGGTCGCGCTGCGAGCCAAGGGCGAGACGCCCGCCGAGGTGCGCGGCATGGCCGACGCCATGCTCGCGCACGCCAGGCCCCTGGAGATCACACAGCGCGCGGTGGACATCGTCGGCACCGGCGGCGACCGCTCCGGCAGCGTGAACATCTCCACGATGGCCGCGATCGTGCTCGCCGCCTCCGGCGTCACCGTCGTCAAGCACGGCAACCGGGCGGCGTCGTCGAAGTGCGGCACCGCGGACGTGCTGGAGGAGCTCGGCGTCGCCATCGACCTGGTGCCCGAGGGCGTGCGGCGCTGCATCGAAGAGGTCGGCATCGGGTTCTGCTTCGCGCCGGTGTTCCACCCGGCGTTCAAGCACGCGGGCGGCCCGCGGCGCGAGATCGGCATCCCGACGGCGTTCAACGTGCTCGGGCCGCTGACCAACCCGGCGCGGCCGGCGGCCGGCCTGATCGGCTGCGCCGACCTGCGGATGGCGCCGGTGGTGGCCGAGGTGTTCGCCGCCCGCGGCAATTCCGCGCTGGTGGTGCGCGGCGACGACGGCATGGACGAGATCACCACCACGGCCCGCAGCACTGTGTGGGCGGTGCACGACGGCATGGTCCGCGAGGACCGGCTCGACCCGCGGGACTTCGGCATCGCCTTCAGCCGCCCGGAGGACCTGCAGGGCGGCGACGCGGTGGTCAACGCGAAGGCGGTCCGCGATCTCCTGGCGGGCGCCAAGGGCCCGGTGCGGGACGCTGTGCTGCTCAACGCGGCCGGCGCGGCCGTGGCCTACGACGGGCCGGGAGCGGATCTCAGCGGCCAGCTCAGCGCCGGTTTGGAGCGCGTCGCGAACGCGATCGACTCCGGAGCCGCCGCGGACCTCCTGGACCGCTGGGCGGCCCGCTCCAGCACCCTCCGAGCCCAGCTCGGCGCCTGATCGCTCGTGAGTGCTGAAGCCGGTTATAGAGCCGGAGTCAGCACTCACGAGCCGTCTCGGTCGGTCGTGAGTGCTGAAGCGGGTTCTTACCGGAGCGAACGCTCCCGAACGGGTCGGATCACTGGTCTTCGAGGCCGATGGAGAAGGCCGCCTCGGTGTCCTTGCGGGAGTAGGAGCGGAACGCGATGTGGGTGTCGGTGCCCAGGACGCCCTCGACCTTGTTGATCCTGCCCGGCACGATCTCGGCCAGGTCCTCGTGGCGGGACACCCGCAGCATCGCGATCAGGTCGACGTCGCCCGCGCAGGAGTAGACCTCGTCCACGCCGTCGAGGTCGGCGATCTCCTGGGCCGCCTCGGTCAAGCGGTCGGCGGCGGTCTGGATCAGCACGATCGCGGTGATCACGGCAAAAACCTCCTGCTGCGGTTCGCGTCCTCGAAGAGGGCTGGAAAAGATCCTAAACCGACGCAGGCCCCCGGGTCCGGTGGACTCGGGGGCCTGCGTCGGTGTCGTCGTCAGTGGTTGCTCTGACCGGTGTGGTACTCGAACACCAGGCCGGCGACCATGATCAGCACGAAGCCGACGGCGATGACGATCATCCACACGTGGAAGAACGCCAGGGCGAGGCCGGCGAAGGCCGCGGAGGCCGCCAGGCCCACCGGCCAGTAGCTGCCCGGGCTGAAGAAGCCCAGCTCGCCGGCGCCGTCGCTGATCTCGGCGTCGGGGTTGTCCTCCGGCCGGTCCTCGATGCGACGAGCCACGAACGAGAAGTAGCTGCCGATGATCAGGGACAGACCGCCGACCAGGATCAGCGCCACGGTGCCGACCGGCTCCTTGGCCCAGACCCCGTACACGATCGCGGACAGGAAGAAGAAGATGGTGATGTAGTTGAAGATCTTGGATTCGACCTTCATGGAGTCCTCGCTCTCACGCCGTACGCCCTGCCGAGGGCACTCCTACTTGGCCCCGACCTGACCGGACGGCACGCCGCCGGTGCGCTCGGTGTTGAACGGAACGCCGGTCACCGCGTGCGGGGTGCACAGCTCGCCGCAGTTCATGGCGCCCAGCGCCTCGGCCGCGGTGTAGGGCTGGCCGGTCTGCGGGTTGACCTGCGTCCGCAGCTGCATGTACCGGTCGAACTTGTCCTGCGACAGCGCCCGGAGCTCGAAGTTCATCATCGAGTGGTAGGTGCCGCACAGCTCCGCGCACCGGCCGACGAAGGAGCCTTCGCGGTTGACGGTGTTCTGGAAGACGTTGTCCTGGTTGTTCTTGTTCGGGTACGGGAAGGTGTCCCGCTTGAAGTGCCACTCCGGAACGAAGAACGAGTGGATGACGTCGGTCGCGGCGATGGTGTACTCGACCCGCTCGCCGACCGGCACGACCAGCAGCGGAATCTCGCTGCTGCTGCCGATGGTGCGCACCGGCTGCCCGTCCGGGGTCTTGTACTCCGGGTAGTTGAACTCCCAGTTCCACTGGAACGCGACCACGTTCACCCGCTGATCCGGGTTCGCCGGCTTGGCCAGCACCGTGTTCTGGGTGACCGCCGTGAAGTAGAACAGCACGACCACCAGCACGAACGGGATCGCTGTGTAGATCAGCTCCAGCGGCAGGTTGTACTGGAACTGCCGAGGCAGCTCCTCTTCACCCTTCTTCTTGCGGTGGAAGGCGACCGTCCAGAAGATCAGCCCCCACACCATCACACCCACCGCGAGTGCCGCGATGACCGACCAAGTCCACAGGTTCCGCATCGCCTCGGCCTGCGGGGTGACACCCTCTGGCCAGCCGAACCGCAGGACCTCGTCGGTCGTGCAGCCCGTGGCCGCGACACCAACCAGGCCGATCAGACCAGCGACCTTGACCAGCCGTGGCACTCGGGTCCCCTCCTTCAGGCCCACTGCGCGACGCCTCCTCGTGCAAAACTCTCCACTGCGGCCTGGTGATTTCCGGCCTCGCCCTGAGACGACACCGGAGATCTGCCGCCGGAATCCTGCGCAGAGCCTAGCCCAGGTGTAGCCGCGATACTGCTCCGGGGGCGTAGATCGCCGCCGGGCCTCGACCGCGGCCCCCGCGGGCACCCGCGCGTGCAGCGCGCGGCCGGACGGACGGCATACTGGGGCGAGCTGTGGGGGGCTGGAAGACGACACCGCCGATTCGAAGAGGTGCACCAGACGCGTGTGCGGCCTGCTTGGACTCATTTGTCCCACCGAAGAGAACGCCGGCTTCGCCGTTAACGCGGTGGCCAATGCGCTGCCGTGTCAACGACACCGGGGCCCGGATGAAAGCGACACGTGGCACGGCGGTGAGGTGGTCTTCGGCTTCAACCGGCTGTCGATCATCGACCTGGAGCATTCGCACCAGCCGCTGACCTGGGGCCCGCCGGAGACCCCGCAGCGCTACACCATCAACTTCAACGGTGAGATCTACAACTACCTGGAGCTGCGCGCCGAGCTGATCGAGCGGTTCGGGGCCCGGTTCAGCACCGACGGCGACACCGAGGTGATCGTCGCCGCCTACCACTACCTCGGCACCTCCGTTGTCGGCCGGCTGCGCGGCATGTTCGCGTTCCTCATCTGGGACAACGAGCGCAAGGTGGTCTTCGGCGCGCGCGACCCGTTCGGCATCAAGCCGCTGTTCTACGCGGCCGGGCCAGGCGGCGTGGCGTTCGCCAGCGAGAAGAAGAGCCTGCTGAGCCTGGCCAGCACGCTGCGGATCGCCGAGGAGCTCGACCACAAGGCGCTGCAGCACTACATGGTGCTGCAGTACGTGCCGGAGCCGGAGACGCTGCACCGGCAGATCCGCCGCATCGAGTCGGGCACCTCGTTCACCGTGTCGCCGGGCGGCCAGCTGGTCACCGAGCGGTACTTCCAGCCGAACTTCCAGTCGCGGCCGGTGAACACCGACGCCGACGCGCGGCGGTTGCACGACGAGATCGTGAATGTGATGCGCGACTCCGTCGCCAAGCACATGCGCGCGGACGTCACCGTCGGCTCGTTCCTCTCCGGCGGCATCGACTCCACGGCCATCGCGGCGCTGGCCAAGGAGCACAACCCGAACCTGATCACCTTCACCACCGGTTTCGAGCGGCAGGGCTACTCGGAGGTGGACGTGGCCGCCGAGTCGGCCGCGGCGATCGGCGTCAAGCACGTGGTCCGCACCGTCTCCGCCGAGGAGATGATGGAGACGCTGCCGCTGATCATCTGGTACCTGGACGACCCGGTGGCCGACCCGGCGCTGGTGCCGCTGTGGTTCATCGCCCGGGAAGCCCGCCAGCACGTCAAGGTGGTGCTCTCCGGTGAGGGCGCCGACGAGCTGTTCGGCGGCTACACGATCTACCGCGAGCCGCTGTCGCTGGCGCCGTTCGAGAAGGTGCCGGGCGCGCTGCGCAAGGCGATGGGCCGGGTGTCCACCGCGATTCCGGAGGGCGTGCGCGGCAAGGACCTGCTGCGCCGCGGCGCGCTGAGCCTGGAGGAGCGCTACTACGGCAACGCGCGCATCTTCCGCGACGACCAGCTGCGCAACGTCATGCGCAGCTTCGACCCGGGCGTGTCGCACAAGGACGTCACGGCCGGCCCGTACCGGCAGTCGGCGAGCTGGGACCCGGTGACGCGGATGCAGCACGTGGACCTGTTCACCTGGCTGCGCGGCGACATCCTGGTCAAGGCCGACAAGATGACGATGGCCAACTCGCTGGAGCTGCGGGTGCCGTTCCTGGACCCGGAGGTGTTCCGGGTCGCCAGCACCATCCCGCTGGAGCAGAAGATCACCCGGGAGACCACGAAGTACGCGCTGCGCCAGGCGATGTACCAGGTGGTGCCCGCGCACGTGATCAACCGGCGCAAGCTCGGGTTCCCGGTGCCGATCAAGCACTGGCTGCGCGACGAGATGCACGACTGGGCGCGCAACATCATCCAGCAGTCGCAGACCGACCACCTGCTCGACCGCACGGCGGTGCTGCAACTGCTGGAGGAGCACCGC
The DNA here is from genome assembly GCF_040655595.1 of Saccharopolyspora sp. NPDC050389. Taxonomy (NCBI): domain Bacteria; kingdom Bacillati; phylum Actinomycetota; class Actinomycetes; order Pseudonocardiales; family Pseudonocardiaceae; genus Saccharopolyspora; species Saccharopolyspora sp. NPDC050389. The sequence goes on along the minus strand of NZ_JBFAKG010000071.1, from coordinate 8,794 downwards.
TCCGGGGTGCTGGACCACAGCCGCCGCCTGTGGGCGCTGCTGGTGTTCATGCTCTGGCACGGGATCTTCATCGAGGGCCGCCTGTCCCCCGAGGTCCCGGAGCCCCACTACCCGGTCCGCCTCTGACGATTCCCAGCAGCGAACGGCCCGTTCACCTCATCTACCGAGGCGAACGGGCCGTTCGCTTTCCTGGTCGGCCCAGATGAACGTGCCGCCTGATCGGGGCTCGTGAGCACTTTGGATCGCCATGGCGGCCCAAACCACTCACGAGCCCGTGCGCAGCCGGCTCAGCCGCAGTGTTCGAAGGGGCTGGTGTAGGACTTGTCGCCCACCGAGCCGCCCCACTTGACACAGGTCGTGCCCGCGGCCTGACTGACCGGGCCCGCGTAGTACGTGAAGTTGCCGGAGTCGGTGACCCGGGTCTTGCCTTCCACCTCGAGGAACGCCGCGGTCGGCGAGGCGGTGCCGAGCGAGGTCGCCTTCAGCGTCACGACGCAGTTGTTCTTGTTCGAGGCGTTGTAGAGCAGGTAGACCGTGCCCGCGCCGGACAGTCCCGCCGAGTCGATCACGCTGTAGCCCGACCCGCACACCTCGGTCGGCGAGTGCGGGTTGCCGTTGCAGTTGTTCTTGCTGGTGAACGAGGTGTGGCCGAAGTAGGGCACCGCGACGCCGTCGAGCTTCGCCTTGACCACGGCGCCGTTGAGCCGCTGTTCGTAGTGCAGGTGCGGGCCGGTGACGCCGCCCGTCGCGCCCGCCGTGCCGATCTTCGTGCCGAGGCTCACCTGCTGGCCCTCCGACACGCCCTGCGTCGACAGGTGGGCGTAGCGGGTCCGCCAGCCGCTGCCGTGGTCGATCTCGATCCAGCGGCCGTAGCTGACGTTGCCCTCGTTCGCCACGCGGGTCACGGTGCCCGCCGCCGAGGCCAGCACCGGCATCCCCGTGATGCCGGACTTCTGGAAGTCCACCGAGTACTGCGGGTTGTGGCCGCTGAAGGTCGCGGCCGTGACGGTCTGCCCGCACTGGAATGGGACCTGGAAGTTCGGCGCGGCGGACGCGGGCGCCTGCCCGAAACCGACCACGCCGAGCGCGGCGAGCATCACCGCCGCCAGGCCCGTGCCTAATCGTCGTAACATGAACCACCTCCTGTACCAGGGGGATTCATGCGATCACGGCGAATCGGGCAAGAACAGACCTATTAGGCGGATTCGCGGTTAATCTTTCCCGCCGACAGCCAGACCGCGGTGGCGGCGGGCAGCGTTCCGCTCCAGTCGGCCGCTCCGTCGCTGCGCAGCAGCAGATCTCCCGGCAGGTCCAGCTCGACGGGCGTCGCACCGAAGTTCGCGGCGCACACGAAATCCGGCTCCCGGCGGAAGATCAGCACGTCTTCCGGCGCGTCGAGCCACTGCAAGGTGCCGTCACCGAGCGCCGGATTCTCGAGTCGCAGGGCCAAAGCGTCGCGGTAGGTCCGCAGCACCGAGCCGTCGCGGGCGTCCTGCGCGGCCACAGTCGACTCCGCCCACTCCCCCGGCGCCGGTAGCCAGCCGTTCGCCGAGCTGAAGCCGAACGGCGGCTGCTCGCCGGACCACGGGATCGGCACGCGGCAGCCGTCGCGGCCCCGGTCGGCGCCGCCGGAGCGCTCCCAGATCGGGTCCTGCCGCGCCTCGTCGGGCAGGTCCAGCACCTCGGGCAACCCGAGTTCTTCGCCCTGGTAGACGTAGACCGAGCCGGGCAACGCGAAGCTGAACAGGGCGGCGGCGCGGGCCCGCCGCGTCCCCAGCTCCCCGTCGCCGTAGCGGGTCACCGGCCGCGGCACGTCGTGGTTGCCGAGCACCCACGTCGTGGTGGCGCCCACCCGGGCGGTGGTGGCCAGCGATTCTTCGACCACGGTCCGGAAACCGGCCGCCGACCACGGCGCTTCCAGCAGCGCGAAGTTGAACGCCTGGTGCAGTTCGTCGGGCCGGACGTAGCGCGCCAGCCGCTCGCTGGTCGACGCCCACGCCTCGGCCACCCCGATGCGGGCGCCCTCGTAGGAGTCGAACAGCTGCCGCCAGTCGCGGTAGATCTCGTGCACCTCGTCCTGGTCGAAGTACGGCAGCTCGCCGCGCCCCAGCAGGGAGATCTGCTTGTTCAGCCCGGTGTCCGGCAGGTCCGGGTGCTTGATCATGCCGTGCGCGACGTCGATCCGGAACCCGTCGACCCCGCGGTCCAGCCAGAACGTCAGCACCTTCCGGAAATCCGCGCGCACCTGCTGGTTTCGCCAGTTCAGGTCGGGCTGCTCCGGCGCGAAGAGGTGCAGGTACCACTGGCCGTCGGCGAGCCTGGTCCACGCCGGGCCGCCGAAGATGGATTCCCAGTCGTTGGGCGGCGATTCGCCGTCCGGGCCCCGCCCGTCCCGGATGACGTACCGGTCCCGGGCCGCCGCGCCCGGGGCGGCCGCCAGCGCCTCGGCGAACCACGGGTGCCGGTCGGAGGTGTGGTTGGGAACCACGTCCACCAGGACCCGCAGCCCGAGCGAGTGCGCTTGCGCCAGCAGCGCGTCGAAGTCGGCCATCGTGCCGAGCATCGGGTCCACGTCGCAGTAGTCGGCCACGTCGTAGCCGCCGTCCGCCATCGGGGACGGGTAGAACGGGGTCAGCCAGACGGCATCGACGCCCAGCCGCACCAGGTGCGGCAGCCGGTCGCGCACCCCGGCCAGGTCTCCCACGCCGTCGCCGTCGCTGTCGGCGAAGCTGCGCACGTAAATCTGGTAGACGACTGCGTCACGCCACCAGTTCTGCGACATCTCTGCTCCCGTCTTTTTGACGTGTGTGGTCAATTTCCGTAGCGGTGCAGGTAGCGGAACCTCAGACGGCGCCTGGACTGTGGGAGCCCCGACTTACGTATGACCTAATACGCGGCATCGGGGCTGTCCTCGCCAGACGACGTCTGAGAACCCGCCGCGGTGCAAGCTGCGTGCGTGGCGAAAGAGAAAGCGGCTACGCCGCTTGCCTGACGACAACTTGCGGCCTTGGCGCTCGGCATCTTCGTTCCGCAGGCCATCTCAGATCTGCCAGGTGGATTCCCGGACGATGAGGTTCGGGCGGAACATGCGGCTGAAGCCGGCCGAACCGCGGCCCGGCTCGTCCGGGTCGAGCTGCCGCGCGAGCTCGTCGACCGCCGCGGCGGCCATGTCGTGGATCGGCTGCGCCAGCGTGGTGAGCGCGGGCTGGCAGTACGCGGCCAGCGGGATGCCGTCAAAGCCGACCACCGAGATGTCCTCGGGCGTGCTCAGGCCGCGGCGCTTGGCTTCGCGCATCGCGCCTAGCGCCATGACGTCCGACGAGCAGAGCACCGCGGTCGGCCGCGGGCCGTCGAGCAGCCGACTCATCGCCTCGGCGCCGCCCTCGGCCCCGAACGACGCGTTCGCGACGAGCTCGGCGGCAGGCTCGACACCGGCTTCTTCCAGCGCAGCCGCCCAACCGGCCCGCTTCAGCCGGGACGGGAGCGCGCGGGCCGGGCCGCTGACGAAGCCGATCCGCCGATGGCCGAGTTCGAGCAGGTGCGTCGCCGCGGCGTAGCCGGCGAGGTGCTCGTCGACGGTGATGTCCGGAACGTCCAGGCTCGGCGCGCCGCCGTTGACGAACACCATCCGGACGCCTTCGGCGCGCAGTTCCTCGTAGTAGTTGCGGCTCTTGCGCTCGTCGTTGTCCGGGTTGGCGATCTCCGGCGACACGAAGATCATGCCCTCGACGCCCCGCGCCACCAGCATCCGGACGTAGTCCCGCTCGGTCATCGCGGCGCGCGTGTTGCACAGCAGCGACGCGTATCCGGCCAGCGCGGCGCGGCTTTCCAGGGCTTCGGCGAAAGCCGGGAAGACCGGGTTGGACAGTTCCGGCACCAGCAGGCCGACGACGCCGGTGCGGCGCAGCGCGCCGACGCCGCGCGCGGTGTGCGGCATCTGGTTGAGCACTTCGAGGACGCGCTGCCGGGTCTCCTCCTTGATGCCGGCCTTGCGGTTGAGCACCCGGCTCACCGTGGACACGCTCACCCCTGCCGCCTGGGCGATATCGGCCAGACCCGCCACTGCTCCGCTCCTCCGCACCGGGATCATCCGCCGCCACAATCCTGCACACGGCCGAAATATTTTGCAATCACCGCGCAACGCAGATCGTTGCTCCGCTACCCATTTATACCTGAACACCTTGACTTACGTCACATTTTGGGTATGCAATTTAACGCCAGTTGATCGCAAATTTTTGCAACCAGGAGGTCCGGACATGAGACCAAGGGCCACGGTCACCGCCGCCCTGGGCCTGGTCGGCGCGCTTGCCGCCGGCTGTGGGAGCGACTCCGGGAACGCCGGCGAGGTCATCTTCTGGGACACCAGCGGATCCGCGGAGAGCGCGGTGTTCGGCGAGATCGCCACCGAGTGCGGCCGCACCGGCGGCTACCAGGTGCGCGTCGAGACGGTCGCCTTCGACCAGGCGCTGAACAACTACAAGACCGCGGCGCAGGGCGGGCAGGGCCCGGACGTGCTGCGCGCCGACGTCGGCTGGGTCGCGCAGCTGGCACAGGCCGGGCTGATCCAGGACCTCTCCGGCACCCCGCTGGCCGCCGACACCGGCGACTTCCTCCCCGCACCGCTGGAATCCACCAAGTACCAGGGCAAGACCTACGGCGTCCCGCAGGTCACCGACGCGCTCGCGCTGTTCTACAACAAGACGCAGCTCACGGCGGCCGGCGTGACGCCGCCGAAGAGCTGGGACGAGCTGAAGGCCGTCGCGCCGAAGCTCGGCGGCGACCGAGCACTGTTCATCAACAACGACGAGTATTACGCGCTGCCATTCATCTACACCTTCGGCGGCGACCTGGTCGACACCGAGGGGCGGCTGATCACGGTGAACGCGCCGGAGGCGGTGCGCGGCGTGCAGGTCGCCAAGGACCTGATCGACGCGAAGGCCGCCCGCACCGCGCTGGACCAGCCGAACTCCTACAGCAGCATGAAGGCGGCGTTCACCGGCGGCGAGGTCGCGATGGTCATCGACGGGCCGTGGGCGGTCTCGGAGTTCACCGAATCCGAGCAGTTCGCCGACCCGTCGAACCTCGGCATCGCCCCGGTTCCGGGCTCCGCGACGCCGTCGCCGGTGGGCGGCCACGACTACGTGATCCGGCAGGGCAGCGACGCCACCGAAGCGTCGGTGAAGTTCGTCCAGTGCATGAGCAGCGCGGAGAACCAGGCGAAGGTCGCGGAGAAGCTCGGGCTGCTGCCTACCCGCAAGTCCGCCTACGACGTTCCGGCGGTGGCGCAGAACCCGGTGGTGTCCGCGTTCCGGCCGCTGGCGACCAACGCGCATTCCCGGCCGTGGATCCCGGAGAACAGCGAACTCCTGGAACCGCTGCAAACCTCCTACGCCGACATCCTCTCCGGACGGAAGGACGCCCAAACAGCGCTGGACGAAACGGCCCAGACCTACAAAACCTCCGTCCTGACCGACTACGCGCAACGCTGAAAGCCGGTTTCCAGACTCCTTTTGCGTGGCGGTGCGGATGGCGGCCCCCCCTGCGGGAATTACGGCCGCCGCCTGGCTGTGGGAGCCCCGACTCGCGTATGACCAATACGCGGCATCGGGGCTGTCCTCGCCAAGAACCCCGGCGGGGTGGGCACTGTCTGAGAACCCGCGGCGGTGCCGGTTGCGTAGGTGGGCTAACTCGCTTCAAAGACAAAACAACCGAACTCATCAACAGGCTCTGAGGCGGCTTCAATGCGGTTGCGGAATCTCCTGGCGCGGCACTGGTTCGTCTACGCGATGATCTTGCCGGTCGTCGCGGTGCTCGCGCTGCTCGTGGTGTTCCCCTTGCTGCAGGGGTTGTTCTTCTCGTTCACCGACATCAACGACACCAACATCGCCAACCCGGTGCTGGACCGCGACGCGAGCTACGAGTTCGTCGGGCCGGCCAACTACCTGAACGTGCTCTCCGGCGATCCGGCGTTCGGCTCGTTCTGGTCGACGCTGGTGCGCACGCTGATCTGGACCTCCGCGTGCGTGCTCTGCCACTACGCGATCGGGCTGGCGCTGGCGATGCTGCTCAACCGGCGGATGCGGTTGCGCGGGCTGTACCGGGTGCTGCTGATCCTGCCGTGGGCAGTGCCGGTGTTCATCAGCGCGTTCGCCTGGCGGTACCTGTTCAACGCCGAGTACGGGCTGATCAACTGGGTGCTGGAGTCGGTGGGGCTGCCAGCCCAGGTGTGGCTCGGGCAGTCGGATCTGGCGCTGGTGTCGGTGATCGTCGTCAACGTGTGGCTGGGCGTGCCGTTCATGATGGTGGCGCTGCTGGGCGGACTGCAGGCCATCCCGGCGGATCTGTACGAGGCCGCGGAGATGGACGGGGCGTCGCCGTGGCACCGGTTCGTGCACGTGACGCTGCCGGGGCTGAAGCCGGTGTCCGGCACGGTGGTGCTGCTCGGCGTGATCTGGACGTTCAACATGTTCCCGGTCATCTACCTGATCACCGGGAACAACCCGCACACCCGGATCCTGGTCAGCTACGCCTTCGAGCGGTTCTTCTCCGGCGCGACGCGGGATTACGCGATCGCCTCGACCTACGGCGTGCTGATCCTGTCGGTGCTGCTGGTGTTCGCGACGATCTACCGCCGGGCGATGTCCCGGCGGGGAGAGGTGCTCTGACATGACCATCGACGCAGCATCGCTGCAAGCGGCTTCCGCGGTAGCCGAGCCGGGCCGGGCGCGCGGGAGGTCCACCGCGGCGAGCATCGGCCTGCACTCGGCCCTGATCGTCGCGTCGCTGATCGCGGTGTTCCCGGTGTTCTGGGTGGTGGTGGTCTCGTTCAAGCCGAACGCCAAAGCGATCGAAGCCACCCCGACGCTGTTCAACGAGTCCAGTTTGGACAACTACCGGGACGTGCTCGCCGGCGCCAAGGGCGCGTTCCTGAGCTGGTTCGGCAATTCGGTGCTCATCGCGGGGCTGACGACGGTGCTCGGGGTGCTGCTGGCGGCCACCACCGCCTACGCCGCCAGCCGGTTCCGCTTCCCCGGGCGGCACTGGCTGCTGCTGTCGTTCCTGGTGGTGCAGATGTTCCCGTTCGCGGTGCTGATCGTGCCGCTGTACAACATCCTGCTGAGCCTGGGCCTGCAGGGCAGCGTGTTCGGGCTGGTGCTGGTGTACTGCAGCACCGCGATCCCGTTCTGCACCTACATGCTGAAGGGCTACTTCGACGGGATTCCCGGCGACATCGACGAAGCGGGACGGGTGGACGGGCTGTCGCCGTTCGGCGTGTTCTGGCGGCTGGTGCTGCCGCTGGCCAAACCCGGGCTGGCGGTGACGGCGTTCTACTCGTTCATCGTGGCCTGGAGCGAGGTGGCGTTCGCGTCGGCGTTCCTGTCGGCCGGCGACCGGTCGAAGACGCTGGCGGTGGGCCTGCAGGTGTTCGTGCAGCAGAACCGCGCCGAGTGGGGCCACCTGGCGGCGGCATCGGTGCTGGTGGCGGTGCCCGCGGTGATCGTGTTCTACCTGGTGCAGCGCTTCCTCGTCAGCGGCCTGGCGGCGGGCAGCGTGAAGGGCTGAGCCGTCACTCCTGGCGGCGGGTGGGGCGATTTCTCACGAAATTGCGCGGGTCGCGGAGCGCGGCGCCGGCTGCGGAGCGTGATCATTGGTCCGGTCTGGAAGGCGGACGGCACTAGGGTGGGTGGCATGAACGCGTTCAGCCTCAGCGGCGCATCGATGATCCTGGACGGCGGCCTGGCCACCGAGCTGGAAGCGCACGGCCAAGACCTCTCCGACGCGCTGTGGTCGGCGCGCCTGCTGACGGACGCGCCGGAGGAGATCGTCGCGGCGCATGCCGCGTTCTTCCGGGCGGGCGCGGAGATCGCGACGACCGCGAGCTACCAGGCGAGCTTCGAGGGGTTCGCGGAGCGCGGCATCGAGCGCGCCGAAGCGGCGAAGCTGATGCGGCGGAGCGTGGAGCTGGCCCGGCTGGCCGGCGACGTCGAGCCGGGCCGGCACCGCTGGGTGGCGGCGTCGATCGGCCCGTACGGCGCGATGCTCGCCGACGGCTCGGAATACCGGGGCCGCTACGGGCTGACGAAGCGCCAGCTGCACGACTTCCACCGGCCGCGGCTGGAGGTGCTGGCGGAGGTTCGCCCCGACGTCTTCGCCCTGGAGACCGTGCCGGACGTGGACGAGGCGGAGGCGCTGGTGGACGCGGTCGCCGGCCTGGACGTCCCGGCCTGGCTGTCGTTCACCATCAGCGGCGAGCGGACCCGCGCCGGCCAGCCGCTGGCGGAAGCGTTCGCCGTGGCTGCGGGCAGCGACGCGATCACCGCGGTCGGCGTCAACTGCTCGGCGCCCGACGACGTGCTGCCCGCGATCGAAATCGCCCGCGCCGCAACGGAAAAGCCGATCGTCGTCTACCCCAACAGCGGCGAGGTCTGGGATGCGCAGCGACGCGCGTGGACCGGCCGCGCCCGGCTGTCGGTCGAGCAGGCCCGCGGCTGGCGCGCGGCCGGCGCCCAGGTGATCGGCGGCTGCTGCCGGGTGCGCCCGGAGGACATCGCGGCCGTGGCGGACGCGCTGGTTGATCCGGCCGACTGAGCCGGCGCTGGGCCGATCGCCACCGCGGCCAAACATTTACCGGACAGTTCGGCGGCAAGTTCTTTTCCGACATACCGGATCTGCGGTGCAATGCGTTATCCGTTCGTCGGCGAAAGGACTTCCCAATCGTGATGTCAAGCCGCAGCAGTGGCGGGAGGTGAAACTTGATAGCGCTGGCCGTCGCGGATCATCGCCCACAGGACGT